>CAYOYI010000080.1:0-6670 GCA_964408105.1 uncultured Chitinophagaceae bacterium
AGAAGCAGTACCGGAACGTGCAACTCGTACGCGGAGATGGCCGGTGCCAGCGTACGTCTCATAAGATTAAGTTCACCTTCTCACAATTTTGGCAATTTGAACTTTAGCTTCGTGAGAAATTTTGGCAAGGTAAATTCCTTGCGGGATTTCTTCCAATGTAAACACTTCCTGAATCTGACTTTGAATGTGTCGTTTTTGGGTAAATAAGCACTGTCCTATCAAATTATAAAGATCGAGCGTAATTATTCCCTGTACAGCACTATTCATATATAAACGTTCACCATCGGTTGATATACTGGCAATAAAATTTTGATTGTCCGGATTGTCGTTTATGCCGCTGCTCAATTTGTATTCATAAACATGAATAGCACCATCGCGGGAAGAATTATAATCTTCAGCAATCAGCACTCGATTGCCGTCAGATGATAGTGACACCTCTTTGCCTAAATTATAGAAACTGGTACCGGACCATGGGAATTGGAATTGTTGTTCTATATCGTTGCCAAATTTTTCCCACGCGCTGCCATTCCATTTGAATACCCAAACATATCCACTTTCATTACCTTCAGGAGCACCGATTGCAACTGTGTTTCCGTCAGCAGAAAGGGATACCGACCAGCCAAACCTGTCGTCCTCAGCCTCCCCCCAAATGTTGTCTCCCATTTTAACCCATCCTGAATCAGATATCAATTGATAAATTTTTACAACTCCAGGTTTAATAGTTCCGTTCCCTGCAGTAGGTGCACCCACAGCCACTTTATTACCATCGGCAGAAATTGATACTGAAAGTCCAAAGTTGCGGGGTTCCCATTCGCCAAACTCAGTATCCCAATTATTGTTCGACCATTTATAAACTCTGACTTCACCGGACGCAATTGAATTTGAACTCACTCCTCCGGCAACCAGGCGTTCACCATTAAAAGAAAGTGAAACCGACAATCCAAGCTGATACTCAGAAGAATTAGTTCCATAAATATCGTTGCCCATTTGTACCCAGTTACTGCCATTAAATTGATAGACCCTTACCTGACCTGTTCTTGTACCACTATCATCATTCCAGGGGGAGCCAATTGCAAGTCTGTTTCCATCACCGGACAAAGCAATTGACCAACCTGACCTATCCTCGGCATCTTCACCACTTATTTTTCCTCCAAGCTTGACCCAATCGTTGCCGCTCCATTCGTATACCTGCACATAACCTCTTTCTCCGCTGGCTTTGTACGATCCCCCGGCAACCCTATTACCATCAGCAGAAATTGATACAGACCATCCAAAAGCTTCATAAGGAACGCCAAAATTCGCGTTCATATCGTTACCCATTTGCATCCATTGGCTTCCATTCCATTGGTAAACTTGCAAATAGCCCGATTCACTGGGATCAGTCCCCCATTGGTGGGCGCCTATTACAAAGCGATTGCCATCAGCTGAAAGAGCTGAGGAATAGCCAAAATTATCTTTTGGGTTACCATAAGTGGTTTGACCTAATTGAGTCCATTGCCATTGAGCAAATGCGGATGGAAAATAAACTAAGCCTGTTATTAAGAGGGTTATTATCCTTTTCATAGCATAAATATTAATTAATTTAATTAATTATCAAATGTACAAAATTTTGATTGACTTTTCCAACCATTGTTGGAGTTTCCCCTTGCCCTGTCCGTTGTCTGTAGCCTCGGCAAACAGCGCAGGCGACTACCCCCAATCTCGCGCAAGCATAAGCGAAGCTTGTGTGTCCTAACCGGTTTGTTTGATCTAAGCAATGCTTCAATGGCTTTCTCTGCATCCGCATCATTGGTCATTTCCACGAAGCCCTTACCCTTATGCTCGCCACTTGCATGGTCCCATTCAACTGCGCGCGAGGTTGAAGCACTTCAGGAAATTACAGCAGTATCTGCCGAGCGGCCACAATACGAGATTTGGCTCATTCGGAAATTGTTTTCTCTTTCACTTTCATTCTGTATCGTTCTACTATTTCTCGTGTGCTTACTATTGATGCGTAGCGATCTTTCAAAGTAGTAATAGTGGCTTTATGAAGTTCGGGTGTAACTGTTGTGCATGCATCATTAACCATGCTTACTAGATACCCTAAATCGCAAGCATCCCGGATGGTTGTTTCCACGCATTCATTTGTATAAACTCCGGCAACCACTAATTCATGCACACTTAGGTTTTGCAGAACATAGTTGAGGTTGGTGGATGAAAAAACTCCGCTTGCGGTTTTGTTGATGACGATCTCGTTATCCAGGGGTGCTACTTCAGCAAGAAATTCTGCTTCTTTTGAGCCCGGAGGAGCTAAGAGCCCAAGCCTCTTATGCCCCGTGCTTCTGTCCCTGCCATCGCGGGTGAGTGATTGGATTCGGGTGTGAATGACTTCCATTTTCTTTTCACGAAATGTTTTGAGCAGCAATTGAATATTGGGGATGACGTATTCTTTCAGCGTATCGAAATAATAGCGCTGCTGCTCTGTCGGGATTCCTGAAGCTGTGATGTCCTTAAAAACACCATAGCCTTCAGCGGCATCAAGATATTGCATATCGATCACCAGCAACGCTACGCCTTTGTGTTTCAGGTTTTCAATGCGCTCTTCGTGATCATCAGCGACCATGTCATGGTAATACTCCTTAAGCGGATCGAGATAGTCACTGCGGGTAAGTGGTCTTTTAATGTTTCTCATTGCTTATTATTTAGTTCCAAAAGCGTGTTCAGTAAAACGTTTGCTCCTTTTTCAATATCCAGCCAGTCGGTCCATTCATGCGGTGAATGAGACACACCACCTTTGCTTGGAACGAAAAGCATCCCAACCTGTGCGATAGAGGCAACCATCTGCGAATCATGGGCAGCACCGCTCGGGAGCATCATATAATTATAGCCAAGCTGGTTTGCAACTTTTTCGAAAGTGCCGATCAACTCCTTGTCGCAGGCAACAGGTACTATCCAGCTTAGCTCTTCAAAATCGAATTTCAGTTTTGCTCTTCGTGCAATGGCTGACAAGGCTTTCCTGCTGGCATCCTGCAACTCGCGCAAAACTTTCGAAGAAGTGTCTCTTACGTCCAAAGAGAAAACTGCCTGACCCGGAACTGTATTCGGAGAGCCCGGAAGAAGACTGACTTTGCCAACTGTCATTCGTGAATATTCAGAACCGTTCTCTTCAATGATGCGTGGTATTTCATGTGCGAAATCAGCAAGGCCCATAAAGGCATCGTTTCGCAATTGCATCGGTGCAGTGCCTGCATGGTTGGAGGTGCCGGTCAGGGTGATCTGCCATTTGAAAAGTCCGGTGATGTCGCTTACGATTCCGATTGGACATTGCTTTTCATCAAGCACCGGCCCTTGTTCGATATGCACTTCCAGGAAGTACTTTATCCCTTCTGAATGCCTTGCTGCGTCTAATGCTTTGAAAGGATCGTGCCCAAGTTCCTGCAAAGCATCTTTGAGTTTTATTCCGTCAAGGTCTGCAGCTTCTTCCAGATAGCCCGGGGTCATCATTCCGGAATATGAGCGTGAACCGAACATACCACCAAATCTTCCTTCCTCATCGCTGAAGGCTACCAGCTCTATCGGAAAATCTGTTTCAATATCACTTTCCTTCATGCGCTGAAGACATTCCAGTCCGATCAAAACGCCCAGCGCTCCATCAAGCGCCCCGGCATTAGGAACGGTGTCAATGTGTGAACCGATAACCACGGAAGGATTTGCCGAAGAGCTGTTGAATTTTCCGATCACATTAAGCGCCCCGTCAAAATCTGCTTCAAGTCCTATTTCATTTAATTTATTCAGCAGCCATTTTCGAGCTTCATAGTCCTCTTTTGAGAAAGCTATGCGGTAGATGCCACCAAGCTCGTCACGCCCGATATTGGAAAGAGCGATAACATTCTCTTTAAGGCGATCAAGGTTGACGGTCAGATTTTTTTCTGTCGCTATCATTTTAGAATTCGGCAGATATTTCCTGTTTAATGAACAAGTGCTGCAGGATATGCAGTCCAAGCAAATGATTCAGCAGCGCGTCCTTTCTTGTCAGCGATACCGGATCTTTATCCCTGCGATATTCATCAAGGAAAGTCTGCAACCGTTTTAAATCGAACAATCCTGTTTCTATGATTGCATCTTCATTCATGTATTCATCTATCAAAGCCTGCAACGCCCTGACCTTTTTCTCTTCCGTATGTCCCGGAGGGGCCATGAATGCAAACTTTTCCCGTTTGTAAAGTGACTCAGTGATGATCTCACGCATTGCTTCCCTCAGCACCCATTTTTCAGTGTTCCCTTTTATGCGCAGGTGCGGAGGGATCATTTTCGCAATGTCCGCAACGTGATGATCGAGGAAGGCCGGACGCGACTCCATTGAATTTGCCATGTCAACACGGTCACCGCCCCAATTGAGTATCTGGCATTCAAGCATTGTTTTTATCCAGGTGTATTGTGCGATGTCGAGATAATGTCTTCCTTCAATTTGTTTTTTATCAAATGAGGCTGCAATGGCTTCAATCGGATCATAATCTTTTAACTCGCGCAAAATGTCATCGTGCAGCAATGGTCGGGCTAAAGCCAGCGTCTGCATCCAGGGCTGTATCCATGATGGAGTGAATCCGCAAATGCTGTCAAAAGCAGGGTGAGAAACCTGCTTATCCGAAAGGATAGCCCCCTTGAACAGCTTGTTGGTTCTTTCGATCAATTGACGATGTGACTCACGTTCTTCAGGAGAACCGCTCTCATGTCCATGCAAGAACATATCACACTTGAATGCAGGATACCCAGAGAACAATTCGTCTGCGCCCTCTCCGGTCACGACTGTCTTGTAACCGCATTCATTCACACGCTTGCTCATGCACCATTTCGCAACACCAAGCGTGTTGTAAAATGTTCTCTCGGAATGCCAAAGCGTTTTTACATAATTGTCGCCATAGAGTTCATCTGCTGTTAATCTTATCAATTCCTGATCCGCTCCAACTTTAGCGGCCATTTCTTTGGCGATTGATGATTCGTCATAGGCATCATTGTCAAAACTGATAGTGAATGCTTTCACCGGAGACTGCTGCATGGAGGAAGCAAGCCCAAGCATGGAGCAGCTATCAATGCCACCGGACAAATAACATCCAACAGGAACGTCCGCTTCGAGGCGGAGTTCTACTGCTTCCATTAATTTGTCGCGCACATTATTAATATGATGTTCGGCAGATTTAGATGGATCACGTTCACCCGATCTTGGAAAATCAACATCCCAATAGCAATGCTGTTTGATGTCAAAGCCGCTGCCGGTTTTTGAAACGATCAGCATGAAGCCGGGCTTCAGTGCGTGAATATTTTCAAAAGCCGTGCTGCCGGGAACCATCGTGTGCATCAACTGGTGAAGTACAGCCTGGGAAGAAAATTTCTTCGGGATGATAGGGTGGGCGAACAGCGCTTTGATTTCCGAGGCATAGTAAATTCCGTCTTGGCCGACATGATAGAATAATGGCTTGATGCCAAATCTGTCCCGGATAAGGATTAGTCTTTCATTTTTTCCATCATACAGGCTAAGAGCAAATTCCCCTCGCAGGTGATTTACAAAATCAAGTCCGTATTTTTCGTAAAGCGGTAATGCAATCTCACTGTCCGATTTGGTTTTGAATTTGAATCCTTCCAGCCTCAGGTGTGTGCGGATCCTCTTGTAATCATAAAATTCTCCGGTGGTGACCATCACGCTTTGTTTATCGAGACTGTAGAGCGGTTGATCTCCTGTTTGAAGGTCAATGATGGAAAGCCTGGCGTGTCCCATTGCAATTCCCTTTTCCGGGTCAACATGGTAGCCGTACCCGTCAGGTCCCCGGTGATGAAGCGTTTCTGTCATAGCCCGAAGCAGATGTTCTGCTTCAGGTTCTAAAGTTTCATGTTTCCAAAATCCTGCTATGCCGCACATATTTTTTTGATTTAGTTCTTAATGAATTTTTTAACCGGAATATCTTCCTTCGGCAAAAGGTCGAAGCGATTTAATATAGATATGAATAAAGCCTGTCTCACAAAGACCGCTCCATGCGCTTGCGTGAAATATAAGTTGTGATGCGTTCCATCTAATGTTGGATCAAGCTCATCCAAACGAGCAAGCGGATGCAGCACCACGGCATCCTTCTTCAATGCACTGTCGCTATCAAGTTTGAAACGTGAATCAAGTGATTTATAGTTATCACCGAGATAAGCTATAGAATTCATATAGATGACATCAAGATCAGAGACAACCTCATTGATGTCATTGGTAATTTTCCAGTCAATCCCTGATTTATTCATCACGGCAGTAAGGTCTTCTCCGAGTGGGTCAGCCATTTCTGAAACGATGCTGATCTTTCTTATGCCATTTTTAAATAGTAATGACATTTGCAGGAAGCTGTTCACTGCACGCATGCTTCCCGGAGTGCCAAGAATGCCCAGGTGAATACGTTCTTTTTCCGGAACGTGATCTTTTAATTTCGGTTTCCATTTTAAAATCGCAAACCAATCGGCAAGCGCTTGTGTAGGATGTTCACCAGAACCATTGCCGGCATTGATCAATGGGATACGCAGATTTTGCATGATCTCTTCAACAGCGTTTGTTTCCGTGTGACGCATTACTACCACATCGCGATAAGCATTGAACATCTCACCAATGTCAGAAAGGGATTCACCTTTCGCAATTCCCGTTGAACCTCCTTCAGGGATGCTT
>CAYOYI010000080.1:6680-12304 GCA_964408105.1 uncultured Chitinophagaceae bacterium
CCGTCAAGGCGTAATACAGCACTTTCAAATGAAAGCCTTGTTCGTGTGCTTGCTTCGAAAAAGGCGGTGATTACAATCTTGCCGTCAAGCGGGTGGCACTTTGCGATTTCAGTTGATTCGAGCAGTGCGGCAAACTTGCACAATTCAAGGACCAGTTCTCTGTCAAATTGCTTCACAGAGATTACTGACTGTCCTATAAGCTTTTTCAGTATCTTGAGATCAATTTTATCCTTCTCAATAAGCTTCTCAGGATTAGGGTGTAACCCTCCGGATTCCAAAGGATCAACAACCTGTGTTATTTCGTGTTCTTTGAATTTTGTCACCATAATTTTTTGCGTTTAATGTCCATGTATAGAAGCGTCAGCAATACCCCAATGGAAATTGCAATGAGAAATAATGCTCCGACAATCAGCGCCATCAAGAATGATTCCGGGAAATTGATCATGATGCTTCTATTTTGCTTTTCTCATCCAAAACTTTCCAGTCGAAATCACCGGGGGCCAGCTTTGTTGCGATAATCACCACCAGCATTGAAACAGCGGCTCCGATCAAAGAAGCTGCATACCATCCTATTTGAAAGTATGCAATCAATCCGATCACTGATCCCGCTACCATCCCGGTGAGGGCTCCTTTTGTGTTAGCTTTTTTCCAAAATAATCCTGTAGCAATAGGCCATATTGTACTGCCTACCATCGGACCTGCAAAGAACAACACGGTTGCCAGTGTTCCGATCTTTGGCAGGCAAACCGCCCATGCGAACAAACCCAGTCCGATAATGATCCCTGCCGAAACTCTCCGCAGCTTTTTATCATCGGCATCAGGGTTCACCATTTTGCGATAAATATCTTCGGTGAGCAGATCAGAGGTTGCTGCAAGCAAACTATCAATGCTGGATGCCAGTGAGCAAAACAATACTGCGAAAACAATGATGCTGCCGGTCTTCCCAAGGATAGTTGCAGACACAAGTGGCCCTACCATGTCGGGGCTTATGATGTTGATGTTTAACGAACCGCTGGCCAGCGCTACAAATCCTGCCGCGATCGGCACAGGCAGCCAGAATAATCCCGCAACGAGATAAGCTTTTCTTCCAACATCTTTTCGCATTGCAAATGCGCGGCTCCACCATACATTGCTGTGAAACACTTCCCCGATCCCGAAAAGCAGATTATTGAAGATCGCCATGATGGCTGCCGGCATCATCACACTTAATAGCATCGGGCTTTCGGTTTGCAGATCGGTATAAACGGTTTCAAATTCCAACATGGAAAGTACCCCAGCCCCCACAATCACAATACCTATCAAAATAATAAGTGATTGAATAAAGTCGGTTCCGATCACTGCGTATAATCCGCCAAACAAAGTATAAGTGACACAAACAAAGAGAATGGCACTCATCCCTATCTTGTAAGGAATTCCAGCAATTGCATTCATCAAAATACCTCCAGCCATGCCCATGCTGATGAGCCAGGTGACTCCGTAGAAAATAGAGATAGCTAAAAAGAACAACCAGGTTACCTTGCCGTACCGCAATCTGATGAAATCACCGCTTGTATAACCGAAAGGCATGAGCTGGCGGATGCGTTTCGCCATAGGCGCGAACATGAAGAGTCCGAATGCAGCAGTAGAATATGCGACCATGCCCCATACCCCAAGTTCGAGTGCAAATTGTGGGGCAAGCATCGTGGTATTTGAGGTGATCCATGTTGCCATTGCAGTTGCAATTCCAAAAGCCATTCCCACATTGCGTCCGGCAAGCATGAAGCCATCCATGTTCTTTGCCTTGCGTCCCCAATAGATGCCGAGCGCGATCCACATCACGGATAACAGTGCAAGCAGCACCCACCCCATATTCTGCGATATTATTGCTGACCGATGCGCGCTCATGATTCCTGATTGGTTTTTCTAACACCCACTATAAGCATTATCAAGGTAAACAGGAATACACCCCCTCCAAGTCCAAACAAGGTGAAGGCCATTTTCAAAGTGTGGTGCTCAACGGTAAGCTTCACTGAAGAGGACCAGTCGCTGGCCTTGATACCATTGAGGGCTCTTACGCGGAAGAAGTATTTACCGTTTTTCAGCCCGGAGATGAATGAGCCGCGGTCGGGGCCTTTATAGATCGTGCGTGCATCCTCAAAGTTTTCATCTTGTGAGCGTTGCAGTTCATATTCCAATTCACCTACTTGTATTGCTTCCGCTTTCCAAAGGAGTTTGAAATGTCCGGTGTTGGAAAATACTTCGGCATCATTGTTAAGTGCCGGAGTTGGCAATGTTTCTTCAGCCGCTGCAACCCGAAAGAACAGTAAAAGAAATACAATGAGCGCTCTGTGTTTATATAAGATCATTATCCGGATGCGGTTATCAGCATGGCGAAGCACGCTGATAACTCATCTCGGCTTTTGTTGCCGATAAAATTTTTAGTAAATGAATTCGATAAAAAACCGGAGCATTGTTCCGGATGGCCTTCGCATACTCCTTGTGTTCCCGGTTGCGAAAGATGAATGGCAACTAAGTGAAAACGGTTGGGCTTTATTTCTTCAAATAATGACACTACTTAAAAGACGATTGCAATCTGTTAATGCAACCAACTTCCTTTAATTAGTTTTTTAGAACAATTATTGCAAAGGTAAGTAAAATGCTTTTGGACAGCCGGTGGTGGTGAATAAAATCAGTGGCTTAAAGTCGCCATATCAATCACAAATCGGTAGCGCACATCTCCCTTGATCATTCTCTCGTAAGCTGTATTGATATATTTAATGTCAATCAGTTCAATATCAGAAACGATATTGTGGGCAGCGCAATAGTCAAGCATTTCCTGAGTTTCCGGCAGTCCTCCAATCAATGAACCGGCAATGCTTCTACGATTACCTATGAGGTTAGAAGCTTTTATCTTTTCCGGCTCGGGCGGCACACCAAGGCAAATAAGCGTACCATTGGTTTTCAGCATGTTCAGATACATATTATAATCATGCTGCGCAGAAACTGAATCAACAATAAAATCAAAATACTTCTGGACGCTTTTCATATTATTCGGATTGGTGGTGACAACAAATTTGTTCGCCCCCAGCTTTTTTGCGTCATCCTCCTTTGAAGGAGAAGTACTAAGTACTGTTACTTCTGCGCCAAATGAAGCCGCAAATTTTACTGCCATGTGTCCGAGTCCTCCCAATCCAAGAATTGCCACTTTGTGCCCTTTGCTGATTTTCCAATGCCGCAGCGGTGAGTAAGTGGTAATCCCGGCACACAGCAGCGGGGCGACCGCTTTAAGTGATAATTTTTCCGATACCTTTAAAACGAAATCCTCATGCACAACGATTACGTTGGAATAGCCTCCATAGGTTGGAGTTTTCTTGTCCTGTTCGTAGCCATTATAAGTGAGTGAAAAACCATTGAGGCAATATTGCTCCAAACCTTCTTTACAATTATCGCAGGTTCGGCATGAATCAACAAGGCATCCCACACCTACTGAATCTCCCGCTTTGAATTTACTGACTTTAGCACCAACCTTTGTCACGCGCCCAACCAATTCATGTCCCGGAACCATTGGAAATATCGCTCCTCCCCATTCATCACGCGCCTGATGAATATCGGAGTGGCAAACGCCACAATACAGAATGTCAAACTGAACATCATGCGGCCCAGGCTCTCTCCTTTCAAATTTGAAAGGAGCCAATGGTGTTTTTGCATTTTGTGCTGCGTAACCCTTTGCAGAGATCATGGTTAATGAGTATGTTTTAAATGTGCACAATTTAAAACAAAACAAAATTCTCTTGGCTGCTTACCGTCAAAGAATGTTATAAACTTGCATTGCCTATGTCAAAAAACTCAAAGCGAACCGGAGTTGTTTACTCAACCGATCCCGACTATGAATACCGGCACGAACAACAAGAAGAATCAGAAACTCTTCCACCCCAACAACAGCGATTGGTTGTTCGCATTGAGCGAAAGGACCGGGGCGGAAAAACGGTTACAATTGTTGAAAACTTCATTGGAAAATCGGTCGATTTGGAATCGCTTGGCAAGCAACTGAAGTCAAAATGCGGCTCTGGCGGCTCTGTCAAGGATGGAGTGATTTTAGTACAGGGTGATTTCAGGAAGCGAATCGCTGAAATCCTTACCGGACAAGGGTTTAAGGTGAGTGTGGGATAAGTGTCAATAACTTTTTCCTGATTCGCTTTTTCGGCTGAAAATCAAAAAGTACCTTTGGTTTTCCTCTCTGGCAATTCCAAAAACAGATGAATTCGATTCTGAAACGAGTACTGGTCTTTTTTCTTGTGTGGGCATATAGCCCTTTGTGTCTCCCCTACAGGGGAGAAGCCTGCGCTCCTAAGCAGAAATTCAAATCGTCATTCGCAAATCGCCATTCGTAAATAAAAAATGCAGTTTACCCACCTCCATTGCCACACTCAATTCTCACTGCTTGACGGTGCTGCCGATGTTGATCGGTTGATGACTAAGGCAAAGAATGACAATATGAAAGCTGTGGCTATCACAGATCACGGTAACATGTTCGGTGTGTTCAAGTTTGTGTCTTCTGCCGGGAAACATGGAGTGAAGCCGATAGTAGGGTGTGAGTTTTATCTCGTTGAAGACCGACATAAGCAACAATTCACTAAAGGCGACAGGGATGTGCGTTATCACCAGTTGATGCTGGCAAAAAATGCTGATGGGTATAAGAATCTGATCAAGCTTTGTTCGCTTGGCTATATTGAAGGTTTTTACAGTAAGTACCCTCGAATAGATAAAGAACTGATTTTACAATATCATAAAGGGCTAATCGCAACCACCTGTTGTCTTGCGGCTGAGGTTCCGCGAACGATTTTACGAAAGGGCGAAGAAGAGGCTGAAAAGGTTTTCAAATGGTGGCTCGATTTATTTGGCGAGGATTATTATGTGGAATTGCAACGACATGGAATACCCGATCAGGATAAGGTGAATGCTGTGCTGTTGAAATTCGCTGCTAAGTACAATGTCAAAGTCATTGCTACCAATGATTCACACTACGTTGACCAAACGGATTACAACGCGCATGATATTCTGCTATGTATTAACACAGGGGAAAAGCAAGCAACACCTAAAATAAAGGAGTTTGGCGATGATGATGAAGTTCAACGCACCAAAGGAAGATTTGCATTCTTCAATGACCAGTTCTATTTCAAGACCGCTGAAGAAATGTTCAAACTTTTCAAGGACGTTCCTGAAGCGATTGACAATACCAATGAAATAGCTGACAAGGTTGATACCCTGAAACTGAAACAGGATGTGTTGCTCCCGAATTTTCAGATTCCAGCGGAATTCAAAACTCAGGATGAATATCTAAGACACCTTACTTATGAAGGTGCACGAAAAAGATACAAAGAAATTACCCCCGAGATTGAAGAGCGGTTGAAGTTTGAGTTGTTCACGATTGAAACGATGGGCTTTGCTGGATACTTCCTCATTGTAGCTGATTTCATCAATCATGGTCGTGACATTGGTGTGTTCGTAGGTCCGGGGCGCGGATCGGCTGCGGGTTCAGCTGTAGCCTACTGCATCGGCATCACTAACATTGACCCAATTCATTACAACCTGCTGTTTGAGCGGTTTTTGAATCCTGATCGCAAGTCAATGCCTGATATTGATAC
>CAYOYI010000081.1:0-12214 GCA_964408105.1 uncultured Chitinophagaceae bacterium
CCTTCTTAGAAACGGCAGATGCACTTTACTGCCGTCAATCACCAGTTTTCCTTCCTGCTCCAAGTCCTTGATAGCAAGCGCCATCTCTTCCTTGCCGTAGTCGCGGATGAATTTCTTGTAAATATTCTTCCGTGAGAATCTTTTGTTGCCTGAATTTTTCAGGTATCGTAAAAGTTCGGAATGAAAACTTGCAGGCTGTGTCCGTTTCGGTTGCTGCTGTTGTTTTTTTTGCTTGCGGTTCTTTTCTTTCAAGGAGAGTTCGGTTTGTGATTCAAAGCCTCACCCTGAAGCGCTTCGCTTTCTGTCCCTCTCCAAAAGAGAGGGAACTAAAGTTAATTACGACTTCAGAACGGTGAGTTCATTTTCGTGATTAATTATAAAGGAAATACAAGTTAACGGCATTGCTGTTTAAAGTTATAAACGCTGGACTCCCTCTCCACTCGGAGAGGGGCGGGGTGAGGCTTTAGCACTAACCATTTCATTTCATCGCCATCGCCCTTTCGTGCATTCTGCGTTCGATGTCTTCGAGGCGGCCTTTCGGAATTGCCGAGATCAGCTTCTTGGTATAATCATGTTGCGGATTGCCGTAAATCTCATCAGCCGGGCCCATCTCTTCGATTTTCCCCATGTTCATCACCACCATGCGGTCAGACATGAATTTCACCACCGACAAGTCATGCGAGATGAAGATGTAAGTGAATTTGAATTCTGTTCTCAATTGTATCAGCAGGTTTAGCACCTGCGCCTGCACGGAAACATCAAGGGCGGAAACAGATTCATCACAAACGATAAATCGCGGGCTTAAAGCCAACGCACGGGCGATACAAATACGCTGCCTTTGTCCACCTGAGAATTCGTGGGGATAGCGGTTGAAATGGTCGGGGCTGAGGTTCACCTTTCGCAGCAATTCAATGGTCTTCTCTTTCCGCTCGGCATCACTGGAATATTTTTTATGAACCATCATCGGCTCCATAATTGCGCCACCGATGGTCATGCGCGGATTCAGCGAAGAATATGGGTCCTGGAAAATGATCTGCATCTCTTCGCGGAGCTTATTCAGTTCACCGGTGGAGAGACTGAAAACATCCCTGCCATTATAAACTACATTACCATCCGTAGCATCAACCAATCTCAGAATGCTTCTTCCTAAAGTTGTTTTGCCACAGCCTGATTCACCCACCAAACCGAGCGTTTCTCCCGGATAAACATCGAAGCTCACGTCATCCACTGCTTTCACGTATTCGAGAGTTTTTCCCAAAAAGCTTTTCCTGGATGGGAAATAGGTTTTCAGATTTTGAATTTTCAAAACCGGTTCCTGTTTCTGCAAATCGCTGTAGCGTGTTTTGGTTTCTTCAGGCGTAATAATGACATTGCTGATAACTTTTTCAATCGAAGTTTCCAGCACTTTCATCTCACCGGATGCATCTTCACTCATGAAGTCGGAAATAACAGGCAGCTTTTTCAGCCTTACATCAAGCGGTGGACGGCAAGCAAGTAATCCCTTGGTGTAAGGATGCTGCGGGTTTGAGAAGATATCATGAATCCTCCCCTGCTCAACCACCTTGCCTTTATACATCACAAGCACGCGGTCGGCTATTTCAGCGATAACGCCCAAGTCGTGCGTGATGAAGATGATAGACATGTCGAACATGTCCCGCAGGTTGCGCATCAGCTCAAGTATGCGTGCCTGAACGGTAACATCAAGGGCGGTTGAAGGCTCGTCAGCAATCAGGATTCCCGGCTCGCATGACATCGCCATTGCGATCATTACGCGCTGCTTCTGACCGCCTGAAAGCTGGTGAGGATACGCTTTAATTATTCTTTCAGGAGTTGGTAACTCAACCTTCTTAAACAGATCAAGCGTCAGCTCACGCGCTTCCTGCTTGGTCTTTTTCTGGTGAAGCATGATGGCTTCCATCACCTGGTCACCGCAGGTAAATACGGGATTCAAGGAGGTCATCGGTTCCTGGAAGATCATAGAGATCTCATTTCCCCGGAAGCTGCGCATCTCCTTTTCAGATAGCTTTAGCAGGTCAACAGTGCCCTTTTCCTTTGAATGGTAGATGATCTCACCGCTCTTAACCCTGCCGGGCGGATTCGGGATAAGCCGCATGATGGATAGAGAGGTTACCGACTTTCCGGAGCCGGATTCACCAACAATACCGATGGTTTCGCCCCTGTTCAGCGTAAAGCTGATGTCGTTGACGGCTGTGACCGTTCCTTCATCAGTTTTGAATTCGGTAACAAGGTTCCTTACTTCCAATAAAACGTTGTCCATCAGCGATTTTTAAAGTTGGCTAAAATAGGCGGAAATGTTGGTTTGGCAAAGTTAAAAAGGCTTGCCGAAGGCTCTAAAACACCCCGGACAGACTACTTCCCGAACTTTGGCGTTAATGCGGAAACTTCTATCTTTGCGAGCCGTGTCAAAAACAGGTATAGCATCTTTATTAATGTGTCTCCTTTTCCTGGCAAATTGCAATAATTATCAGAAGGTTTTAAAGAGCACCGACCCGGTTTTTAAGCTGGATAAAGCAAAGGAGTACTATGAGAAAGGCGATTATGCGAAAGCTCTTCCGCTTTTTGAGGAAATGATACCTATTTACAAGGGTACCAAGAACATTGACGACATCTATTACATGTACGCAGATTGTCACTTTCACCAGGAAGAATACCTGCTGGCATCTTTCCATTTCAAGAACATATACGACTCCTATCCGAACAGCGAGTATGCCGAAGAATGCCTTTACATGTTCGCTTATTGCAACTATATGATGTCGCCCAATGCGAATCTCGATCAAACCTATACTGAAAAGGCCATTGAAGCTTTTCAGCTTTTTGTGAATGCCTATCCAAACAGTGTCCGCATGCAGGAATGCAATAACCTGATGGGTATTTTAAGGAGGAAATTAGAAACCAAGGCTTTTAAGATCGGAGAGCTTTACTTTAAGATGACTGAATACCGCGCAGCAGCTACTTCCTTTACCAACCTGGTAAGAGAATATCCGGACACGAAGTATGCTGAAGAGGCTTCGTTTCTCATCATTAAGTCATTCTACATGTATGCACAAAACAGTATCGCTTCCAAGCAGCTGGAGCGCTATGAAAAGGCATCAGAAGCCTACAAAGACTTCGCCTATTTATTCAAACAAAGCAAGTTCTTAAAAGAAGCACAGCAGCTCAATGAAGCCTGCATTTCAAATATTAACAAGATCAAAAACAAAAACTGAAATATGAAAAAGACGCCAGCACAATCATAATCAACGTTTATTGAAACCCGCTATCTGGAAACAATTGCCATCAAGACCGGTAATCTTTACAAGTCTATCAGCATCGTTTCCAAGCGTGCCAACCAGATCAACCTGAAAACTCGCGAAGAGCTTCATGCAAAGCTTAACGAGTTCGCATCAAGCAGTGATAATCTGGAGGAAGTTTTTGAAAACCGCGAGCAGATCGAGATCTCGCGTTTCTATGAAAGGCTCCCGAATCCCGCATTGATCGCTACGAAAGAGTTCATGGAGGAGGAGATCTACTACCGCGAACCGGAGACTGAACAGCCGTTACCGTCCCTCCAGTAATGCTTAAGGGCAAGAAGATCCTTCTTGGCGTATGCGGCAGCATAGCCGCGTACAAGAGCGCTTTTTTGGTAAGGCTGCTGGTAAAAGCCGGTGCCGAAGTGAAAGTGCTCATGACGGATTCCGCGACTACTTTCGTGGATCCGCTTACCTTTTCTACCCTTTCGAAAAATCCGGTACTCAAGTCATTTTCATCTGATGATAAATCATGGAACAGCCACGTAGAACTGGGACTATGGGCCGATGTCTTTTTAATCGCACCTGCTTCCGCAAACACCATCTCAAAATTTACCAGCGGCTCGTGCGACAACCTGATGACCGCAACTTATCTGTCTGCAAAATGCCCGGTCGTGGTCGCTCCGGCAATGGACCTGGATATGTGGAAGCATCCGGCTACCCAGTATAATATCAATGCACTTAAACGCTTCGGCAACGAGATCATCCCTGTGAAGGTCGGTGATCTTGCCAGCGGACTCATCGGTGAAGGCAGGATGGCAGAGCCCGAGGAGATTGTTGCCTATCTCGACAAGCGTTTTGAGATTCAAAAAAAAAGAAATGACTTTTACGGCAAGATAGCCGGCAAGAATATTCTCATCACTGCCGGCCCCACGCTTGAGCCAATTGATCCGGTCAGGTACATCAGCAATCACTCCACAGGAAAAATGGGGTTCGCCATCGCTGAAGAATTGGCGGCATTGGATGCTTCAGTTACACTGGTGAAAGGCCCTACATCCTATAACCCTGAAGTGAAGGGCATAAAGATCATTCCGGTCACCAGCGCCCGGGAAATGTATGAAGCCTCGGTTAAGTCATTCCCTAAGGCAGACATTGCAATCCTTGCGGCAGCGGTTTCGGACTACAGGCCGGTATCAACATTCAAGCAAAAAATGAAAAAGGATGATGACGTGCTGAGTGTTCAATTGGTGAAAAATCCGGACATCCTTGCGAGTCTCGGCAAAAAGAAAAAGAGCAAGCAGATTTTAGTGGGCTTTGCACTTGAGACTGAAAACGAACTCAACAACGCGCAGAAAAAACTAAAGAATAAGAATCTCGACCTCATCATCCTCAATTCATTGCGTGACAAAGGAGCGGGATTCGGCTTTGATACCAATAAAGTGACCATGCTCAACCGCAAGGGCGAACAGAGATCATACAATCTGAAAGGCAAGACGGACGTGGCACGTGACATTATCGATGAAGTAATAAATTTGATGGATGCGTAAGAAGGGACATGGGACATGGGGCGATGGACGGGGGACTGGTTTGCGGTTTACGATTTACGGTTTAAAGTTTTTTACCCTTCCGCTGTTCATTCTTCTGTCATCTTCCGTTCTCTCACAGGAGCTGCGTTGCAATGTAGAAGTCATTTCGCAAAAACTGCAGACTACCGATGCCAAAGTTTTCAAAACGCTCCAGACCTCGATCTTCGAGTTCATGAACAACCGCAAATGGACCAGCGATGTTTTCCAGCCGGATGAGAAGATCGAGTGCAGCATGTTTATCAATGTTACTGAGGAGCTTGGTTCCAATCGTTATCGTGCACAGGTCAATATTCAGTCGTCACGACCAGTGTTCAACAGCGACTATAATTCCGTTCTGCTGAATCATGCCGATAAGGATTGGGTATTTGAATATTCCGAATTCCAGCCGCTCGATTTCAATGAAAACGACTACATCTCCAACCTCACCTCGATGCTGGCGTTTTATGCCTACATTATCATTGGCCTTGATTATGACGCTTTCTCTCTGAATGGCGGCACACCTTACTATCAAAAAGCTCAATCAGTGGTGAACACCGTGCCTTCAAATCTCACTTCCGAAAATGCACCCGGCTGGAAAGCATTTGACAGCGATAAGAACCGCTACTGGATAGCTGAAAATCTGCTGAACCCGCGCTACGCTCCAATCCGGGAAAGCCTTTACCAATATCACCTTCAGGGGCTTGATGCTATGTATGAAGATGCGAACAAAGGAAGGCTGGTCATTCTCAATTGCGTTCGCAGGATCAGCGAGGTGGCTGAGGAGTATCCCACTGCGATGCTGGTGAAGATGTTCTTCAATGCCAAGTCAGAAGAGCTCATCAGCCTTTTCTCCGGAGCGCCACCGAACGAAAAGGTCAACGCGGTTCAGTTGCTCTACAAATCCGATCCGATCAACAGTTCGAAGTACGCCCGGATCATGAAGCAGTAATAGCACTTTCAATTTCCTCCCAGATCATCTAAAGCCTCGCAAAAAATTCTCTCTACATTATTTACTTTTAGTGGCAATGAAGAAAGAAGAAACGCTTGACCCTGCAGACTGGCAAGCGATGGAACAACTGGGGACGCAGATGGTGGCGGATATGATGCGGCACCTGTCAACCGTGCGGGAGCGGAAGGTGTGGCAGGCGCCACCGGAGGCGGTGAAGCAATATTTCAGGCAGGCACCGCCCGCAGAGGGCACCACCGCAGCGCAGGTGTACCGCGATTTCAAAACGAACATTCTGCCTTATCCCACGGGCAACATCCATCCGCGCTTCTGGGGCTGGGTGATGGGCACGGGCACGCCCTTAGCCATGATGGCGGACATGCTCGCATCGGGAATCAACCTGAACCAGGGCGGAGCGAACCAGGTGGGCAGCCTCGTGGAACAGCAGGTGATAGAATGGTTCAGGGAGCTGTTTGGCTTTCCGCAAGGGGCCAGCGGGCTGGTGGTGAGCGGAGGCTCGATGGCGAACCTCATCGGGCTCACCGTGGCGCGCTATGCGCATGCGGACTTTGACCTGCGCAAGGAAGGGCTGTACGGGTCGCGCAAACGGATGATGGTGTATGCTTCGCGGGAGGTACACAACTGCGTGAACAAATCCGTTGACCTGCTCGGGCTGGGAAGTGATTCGCTTCGGCTGATAGACGTGAACGACCGCTATGAAATAGATATCGCAAAGCTGCGCACGCAGATCGCAGCCGACCGTGCCGCGGGGATGCTGCCGTTTTGCGTGGTGGGCAATGCCGTGACGGTGAACACGGGAGCATGCGATGACATCAACGCGCTTGCAGACCTGTGTGTAGAGGAGAAGTTGTGGTTTCATGTGGATGGCGCGATAGGTGCGCTTCTGGCGCTGTCGGAAAAATACCGTCACCTTGTGAAAGGCATGGAGCGTGCCGACTCCATCGCCTTCGACCTGCACAAGTGGATGTACCTGCCGTATGAGGCGGGATGCGCGTTGGTGCGCCATGGCCTCGAGCATTATAAAACATTCTCCTTGCAAGCAGCTTATTTAGAGCATGGAACGCGCGGCCTTGCCGGAGGCGACATCTGGTTTAGCGATTACGGCATCGAATTGACGCGCGGATTTAAAGCGCTGAAGATTTGGATGACGATGAAGGAGCAGGGCACGAAGAAGCTGGGGCGCATGATGGAACAGAACATCGAGCAGGTGCAATACCTGAAGTCCCTATTGCTCGCTCAACCGGAGCTGGAACTTACTGCTCCTGCTCCGCTGAACCTGCTGTGTTTCCGCTACAAGGGCAACATCACAGATGACACCGTGCTGAACGCCTTGAACAAAGAACTGCTGACGCAACTGCACGAAAGCGGGATAGCGGTTCCTTCTTACACCACACTGAATGGCAGATATTCACTACGCGTGGCCAACACGAACCAGCGCACACAGCGAGAGGACTTTAATATCCTCGTTGATGCGGTGCTGGAGTTGGGGAGGAAGCTGGAGAAGGAGGGTGAGAGTGAGGTAGTGAAGTTATAAATAACTCCATTCAATTCAATTATCGCATGATGATAATTCTTTGCTGCGTTTTCAGTCGTGCACCTGTATGGTATATAAATAATTCCCTGCTGGAATCTGGCTCACATCAAAGGGAAGCAAATGCTTTTCTGAACTCATTATTAATTTTTTCACAGTGGCAAGGAAAATCATCATAGGGGATTGTCAGTTTATATCCTTCCCGCACCTGTTCAAATCCCTGATAATTTGTAATTTGCCTCACCCGTAAGCATGCTTCAGAAGCTATCCATTGCCAACTACGCAATCATTGAAAAGCTGGACGTTCAGCTTTCTGATAGCCTGAATATCATCACCGGTGAAACGGGTGCCGGCAAGTCAATCATTATCGGAGCGCTTTCCCTTGCACTCGGCCAGCGAGCAGACGGCAAGTCGCTGTTGAATAAAAATGAGAAATGTGTGGTTGAGGCAACTTTTGATGTCGGCAAATACGACCTGAAATGTTTCTTCCGCGAAAATGACCTCGATTACGACAAGACCCTCATCGTGAGGAGGGAGTTGACGCCTGCGGGTAAATCCAGGTCATTTGTGAATGATACTCCCGTGAACCTCTCGGTGCTGAAAGAATTGGGCGAGCAGCTCGTGAACCTCCATTCACAGCACGAAACGCTCGCGCTGAATAATTCCCTATTCCAGCTGGAAATGGTTGATGCTCTGGTGGGGCATGAAAAGCTGCTGGTGGAATTCCGCGGAAAATACGATGGATACAGATCCCTGCAAGCCGAGATAGAATCGCTCATCGCACAAAACCAGCACATCACCGACAGGGATTATCTCGAATTCCAATTCAAAGAACTTGAAGAAGCCGGCTTAAATGAAACCGAGCAGGAATCATTGGAGAGCGAACTGAAAACACTTGAAAATGCTGAAGAGATAAAAGGAACGCTTGACAACGCATCAGGTTTATTGCAGCAATCCGATTATTCTGTACTCAGCCAGCTGAGGGCGTTAGGTGCGCTACTCAAAAAAGTTTCTTCATTTAATTCTTCCGTAAAAGACCTTGCCGCAAGAACAGACAGCGTGCAAATAGAACTGCAGGATGTTGCAAATGAAATCGAAAATCTGAACGAGTCTATTACAGTTGATCCTGAAAAAATGAATGTATTGTCAGAGCGATTGAACCTGCTTAACCGGTTACAACAAAAACACCGCACACAAAACATTCAAGAATTATTAGCGATCAAAGATACGCTGGAGCAAAAGTTGAAGTCGTTTGAAGTTTTGGAAAAAGAGCTTTCCGAAAAACAAGGCAGGCTGGAAACCATTCGAAAAGAAATGGAGGCAACAGGAGAAAAAATTCACGCCAACCGCAACAAGCAAAAGCCGTTGATAGAAAAAGAAGTGATGTCGCTGCTGAAAGAAGTCGGAATGCCGAACGCGCGTTTTGAAATTGACATCGAGAAATTGCCATTTGAAAAAGTAACGCCACTTGGATTTGATAAAGTCACTTTCTTATTTTCAGCCAACAAGGGAAGCCAGTTGGAGGACCTGAGAAGCGTGGCTTCAGGAGGAGAACTTTCCCGGCTGATGCTTGCACTAAAATCGCTATTGGCGGAAGGAGTTTCAATGCCCACGCTGATCTTTGATGAAATTGATACCGGCATCTCTGGAGAAACGTCAATCAAAGTTGGTGTACTGTTAGAGAAGCTCGGGAAATCACACCAAGTCATTATCATAACGCATCTCCCACAAATCGCAAGGATCGGTGATACTCATTTCTTCGCCTATAAAAATGATATCGATGATAAAACCGTGACCAACCTGAAGAAATTAAATGAGAAAGAAAGAGTAATTGAAATTGCGAAAATGATTGGCGGTGAAAAATATTCTGATAAGGCACTGGCAAATGCAAAAGAATTGTTATTGAGTTAAAAATGAAATCGGGAACTATGTCCTACCATCTTTTGAAAGGAAAAAAGGGGTTAATATTCGGAGCATTGGATGAAAAATCACTGGCGTGGCAAGTAGCCTTGCAAGCACATGATGAAGGAGCATCACTTGTATTGTCCAACGCACCAGTTGCTTTGCGTCTGGGAAAAATAAACGAGCTGGCAAAAAAAGTGAATGCACCTGTTATCCCTGCCGATGCAACTATCGTTGAGGACCTTGAGAAACTTCTGAATCAATCCATGGAGCATCTTGGCGGCAAGCTTGATTTCGTCCTGCATTCCATTGGCATGTCACCCAATGTCCGAAAGAACCGGCCATACACGGACTTGAATTATGATTTCATGCTGAAGACGATGGATATTTCCGCCATTTCATTTCACAAAGTCTTGCAGACTTGCTTCAAGCTGGATGCCATCAACGAATGGGGCTCTGTTGTCGGGCTTTCATTTATTGCCGCGCAAAGGGTTTTCCCAGAATACAATGATATGGCGGATGCGAAATCAATGCTGGAGTCCATCGCAAGAAGCTTCGGATATTATTACGCGGATAAAAAGGTCAGAGTAAATACGATTTCCCAATCGCCAACAATGACGACTGCAGGTTCAGGAGTGAAAGGTTTTTCAGAGTTCTTTGGCTATTCTGACAAAATATCTCCGCTTGGAAATGCAAGCGCTGAAGATTGCGCGAAGTTCTGCGTGTTGCTATTCTCCGATTACTCCCGCATGATCACCATGCAGAACATTTACCATGATGGAGGCTACTCCTCCACGGGAACAAATCAAAAATTGCTGAATTTACTCAGGCCTGAATAGGCTTAAGCTTTCGCGTCAGACTTCTCTTCGGACTTTTTGTTTGACTTGAGGGTGATCTTGAGCTTCTGCTCTTTCTTGTCATAATCAACCTGGAATACATCACCATCCTTTGGCTTGGAGTTCAGAATTTCCTCAGCAAGTGGATCCTCCACATACTTCTGGATGGCGCGATGTAACGGCCTTGCTCCAAATTTCGGATCATATCCCTTTTCAACAAGAAAATCTTTTGCTGCTTTAGTAAGCGTTACCTTATAACCCAAGCCTTCCAAGCGAGCGTAAACATCCTTGAGAACGATATCAATGATCTTATGGATGTCATCTTTTTTGAGAGAATTGAACACTACAACATCATCAATTCTGTTCAGGAACTCCGGTGAGAAAGTTCTCTTCAGCGCTTTTTCAATCACTGACTTTTCGTATTCGTCAGAAGTGCTTTCACGCGCGGCAGTAGCAAAACCAATTCCCTTACCGAAATCTTCCAACTGCCTCGAGCCGATGTTGGAAGTCATGATGATCAGCGTATTCTTGAAATCTACCCTTCTGCCAAGTCCGTCAGTTAAAATACCGTCATCAAGAACCTGTAACAATATATTGTAAACATCCGGGTGAGCTTTCTCGATTTCATCCAGCAAAACAACTGAATACGGTTTTCTGCGAACTTTTTCCGTAAGCTGCCCGCCTTCTTCATAGCCTACATATCCGGGAGGCGCGCCAACCAAACGGCTGATGGAAAATTTCTCCATGTACTCGCTCATATCTATTCTAATGAGCGCATCTTCGGTATCAAAAAGGTAACGAGCTAATGCACGGGCCAACTCAGTTTTTCCAACTCCCGTAGGACCAAGAAAAATAAATGTTCCGATAGGCTTCTTCGGATCCTTCAACCCTACCCTATTCCTCTGGATAGCCTTGGTGATCTTCACGATGGCTTCTTCCTGCCCGACTACTGCCTGACCCAAGTCCTGCTTCATGTTCAGGAGCTTTGCGCTTTCGCTTTGCGCAATACGCTTTACAGGAATACCGGTCATCATTGCCACTACTTCTGAAATATCATCCGAGGTAACCGGATATTTTTTATTCTTTGATTCTTCTTCCCATTCATTCTTGGCGGAATCGAGCTGTTCGAGCAGTTTCTTTTCAGAATCTCTGAGCCGCGCAGCTTCCTCGTATTTTTGGCTCTTTACTACCTGATTCTTTTCAACCTTGATATCCTCGATCTTCTTTTCCAGTTCCAGAATATCTTTAGGGACGTGAATATTCTTTAAATGCACACGAGCTCCAACTTCATCAAGCACGTCAATTGCTTTATCAGGCAGGAAGCGATCGGTAATATATCTCGTGCTCAATTTCACGCAATCAGCAATGGAGTCGTCAGAGTACTCTACATTGTGAAATTCTTCATACTTAGCTTTTATCCTGCCCAGAATTGTAATGGTCTCTTCCGGTGATGGCGGATCAACTAATACTTTTTGGAACCTGCGATCCAAAGCGCCATCTTTTTCAATGTACTGTCTGTACTCATCGAGCGTAGATGCACCAATGCATTGTAATTCACCTCTTGCTAAAGCCGGCTTGAAAATGTTTGAAGCATCAAGCGAACCCGTTGCTCCCCCTGCGCCAACTATTGTATGAATTTCATCAATGAAAAGTATGACATCACGATTCTTTTCCAACTCGTTCATGATTGCCTTCATGCGCTCTTCAAACTGACCGCGATATTTTGTTCCGGCAACCAGTGCAGCGAGGTCAAGCATCACAATCCTCTTATCAAACAAAACCCTGCTGACATGACGCTTAACGATGCGAAGCGCAAGTCCTTCAACGATAGCCGTTTTACCAACTCCAGGTTCACCAATAAGTATGGGATTGTTCTTCTTTCTGCGGCTTAAGATCTGCGAAACACGCTCAATCTCATTTTCACGGCCCACAATAGGATCGAGATTCCCTTCTTCAGCAAGCTTAGTCACATCACGGCCGAAATTGTCCAGCACGGGAGTTTTTGATTTTGAGGCACCGGCCTTTTTTGAAGTGGAGCCGAACGAACGACCTCTTTCCTCTTCCTCGAATGGCTCATCTTCTCCGGGATCATTTGCCAGTTCATCAGTGATATTGTGCTTCACATAATCTAATTCAGCTTTGAAAGCCTCATAGTCAATGTCGAA
>CAYOYI010000082.1:0-10453 GCA_964408105.1 uncultured Chitinophagaceae bacterium
GAATTTCCAGTGGGAATTCAGGATCGGAAGTGACAACCTTTTGCGGACTATCGAGATCATGCGGGAATTTGAGATAACGCCTGGAAACAACATTGTTATTCCGATTGAATTTGATCTGTCTAAAGTGTTGAAAGGCATCAACTTAAGAACTGATAACAACACGACAACATTTGACAATCCGCTGCTGGCATTGGTAGTTGCAAACAACCTGAAGGATGCAATCAGCCTTGGAACTTTAGACTAATTTTCATTTTAGCAAACAAAGGCAATATCATGAGAAAAGTTTTCTTTGCTTCGGGCTTTATCGTGGCAATGGCTTCCTTCGCTTCAGGTCAATGCAAATATTATCGCGATGTAGTGAAGCCTGAATCAAACGAGATAAAAAAGATCACCGAGCCGGAACTGGTTGCAAAATATGTAATTGAGAAATACAATCTCGCACTCGCAAACATCAACGGTAAACATTTCCTTCACCTGCATTTAATGGCTACAGGCTATAAAGACTGCCTCCCGCAAGGACATGAGATAAAATTCTTCCTTGCCAACGGAAAAGCCGTAACCCTCAATAGTATGGATTACGCTTGCCAAAACCAGGTGGGTGGATTCACCGGAGGAATGGAGATTTACTTCTACCCGGAATACCCGATCAACGAAGAATCCCTGCAGCAACTTTCTGAATCTGCCATAAGCGCTATTGAATTTTACTGGCCCAAACAAAACAAACAGATAAAAAAGATCCTGGTGCCGGATTATTTCATCAAAACCATTCAGTGCGTGAAAGAATAAGTGGGCTTTGATTTACGGGTGCCTTAGACTCATTATAGTGCAATACAGGCCTCGTCAGACGGAAGTATCGTTGCCGCCATGGAAATTTGCCTAACTTTTGCTTTTAATGCTTCACGAACTTTTTCATCCTGCCGTTGCCAATTGGTTTGAAAAATCTTTTCAATCCCCTACCGATGTTCAGCTTAAGGCATGGCCTGAAATAAAGAAACACCGCAACACGCTTATAGCTGCGCCCACCGGTTCTGGAAAAACGCTTGCAGCATTTCTTTCGGCCATTGATGATTTGGTAAGACAAAGCCTCAGCGGACAGCTCGAGAATTCAACTCAGGTGGTTTATGTTTCTCCGCTAAAGGCTTTGAGCAATGATATTCAGCGCAACCTCCAAGTTCCGCTCAAAGGAATAACCGAAGAACTTGCGACCGAAGGTTTTTCCGATCCTAATATTAAGGTCATGGTGCGAACCGGTGATACTCCCGCTGCCGAGCGTACCGCCATGACCAAAAATCCTCCGCATATCCTTGTCACCACACCCGAATCGTTGTATCTGCTGCTCACCAGCGTAAACGGACGTAAGATGCTTTCAACAACGAAAACGCTGATAGTGGACGAAATCCATGCGCTGGTTGATGATAAGCGCGGCTCTCATCTTTCTCTTTCAATTGAAAGGCTGGAAGCGTTGGCCGAAAAAAAGCTTGTTAGGATCGGGTTGTCAGCAACACAAAAACCTATTGAGCAAGTAGCTCAGTTTTTAGTTGGTAGCCACAATGACGAAAATGATCTCTCCCCTGCCAGGGGAGACGTCCGAAGGACAGAGGGGTTAAACTGCTCTATTGTAGATACTGGCCATAAGCGCAAACTAGACATCTCCCTTGAACTTCCCCGCTCTCCGCTTACCGCCATTATGCCCAACGAGGTTTGGCTGGAGATGTATGACCGGATTGAAGCTTTAATTAAAGAACACAAAACAACTCTCATTTTCGTCAACACGCGAAGGCTTGCCGAGCGCATGGCGCACAACCTTACTGACCGCCTGGGAGAGGAAGTGATCACCGCGCATCACGGAAGCATGTCTAAGGAACATCGTCATGATGCGGAACAAAGACTTAAATCAGGTGCTTTGAAAGCCCTTGTAGCAACTGCCTCACTTGAACTCGGTATTGATATTGGCTCGGTTGATTTGGTAATCCAAATTGGCTCGCCACGTTCCATTGCAGCTTTTCTTCAACGGGTCGGGCGTTCAGGACACAGTGTGCTGGGTACTCCAAAAGGAAGGCTATTCCCGCTTAGTCTTGATGATTTATTGGAATGCACTGCTTTGCTTGATTCAGTGAAGCGTGGTGAACTTGACAAGATAATTATCCCTGACAAGCCGCTTGATATTCTTGCTCAACAGATAGTTGCAGAAGTTGCATGTAGGGAATACAAGACCGATAAATTGTATAAGCTTGTTTCACATGCCTACCCATTTCGTGATTTATCCCGAAAGGAATTTGATGATGTTATAAAAATGCTTTCAGAAGGTTTCTCTACGCGCGTTGGAAGAAGGGCGGCATATCTGCATTATGATATGGTCAATGAGCGTGTGATCGGAAGAAAGGGAGCACGACTCACTGCATTGGTCTCAGGCGGAGCAATTCCAGACAACTTTGATTACGATGTGATGCTTGAGCCGGAGAATATTCCCATCGGGACATTGAATGAGGATTTTGCCATTGAGAGTATGGAAGGCGATATTTTCCAATTGGGAAATAATTCGTGGAGGATACTGAGAATTGAAAATGGGAAAGTAAGAGTTGAAGATGCGCACGGGCAACCTCCCACTATTCCGTTTTGGTTTGGCGAGGCACCGGGCAGAACTGCTGAGCTTTCAGAATCCGTTTCACGGTTGAAAGAAAACATCTCACAAAAACTGGGAGATCTCAGCGATTTAAAACCCATCGAAGAATCTGCTGATGAAAACGGCAGCGTTGACGAATCATGGAAACAGCCGGCCATGAAGTTTCTTGTGGAGGAACTTCAACTTCCAAATGCAGCAGCGGATCAATTGGTAGTTTATCTGGCCACCGGGAAAGCAGCGTTAGGCATTATGCCTACTCATGATACCCTGGTGATGGAACGTTTTTTTGATGAAGCGGGAGATATGCACCTGGTAATTCATTCAACTTACGGCAGCCGCTTGAATCGTGCCTGGGGACTTGCTTTGAGAAAACGCTTTTGCAAGAAATTCAATTTTGAATTACAGGCCGCAGCAACTGAAAATGCCATAATACTTTCACTTGGCGCATCACACAGTTTTCCGCTTGTAGAAGTATATGACTATCTCTCTCCCAAATCCGTTCGCCACATACTGACTCAGGCTTTGTTGGATGCACCGATGTTTGAAGTTCGGTGGAGATGGAATGCTTCACGGGCATTGGCGATCTTGAGAAGAAGGGCGGGGAAAAAAGTGCCACCGCAAATTCAGCGCTCGCAATCGGAAGACCTTGTAGCCCTAATCTTCCCTGATCAGATCGCATGCTTTGAAAATATACAAGGAGAAAGAGAAATTCCCGATCATCCGCTCGTGTATCAAACCATTCACGATTGCTTGTACGAAGCAATGGATATTGAAGAATTAGAAGAATTGCTTGGCGAGATTAAAGGAGGAAATCTGAATCTTGTTGCAAAAGACTTACGCGAACCTTCCGTTTTTGCCGCTGAAATCCTTAGTGCAAGGCCATACGCATTTCTTGATGACGCCCCGCTGGAAGAAAGGAGAACTAATGCGATTCAAAATCGCAGGTGGCTTGATCCTGCTGCCGCAAAAGAATTGGGAAAGCTGGACGTTGATGCTATCCGAACAGTTCAAGCCGAAGCATGGCCACAGGCCTCAACGCACGATGAATTGCATGATGCTCTTGTTTTATTCGGCTTTATCACAGAGGAGGAAGGTAAGCGTGAAGGATGGGAAAGTTTGTTCATTCGGCTGACTGAGGAAAAGAGAGCCACTGCGCTGGATGTTGCAACGCACAAAATTTGGATTGCCACTGAGCGTATTCCTCAAATAAAAAGCGTCTTCCCGATTGCAAAAATGAATCCCGAGGTGGTTATTCCTAAAAAATTGGAAGGAGAATTACCTCATCCTGATGAAGCGCTGAAAGAATTAGTGAGAGGAAGACTTGAAGCCCTCGGGCCGGTGCAGGCGATTGAAATTGCAGAATCGCTAAATCTTCCGGCAAGCAAAATTGAACTTGCGTTAACACTGCTTGAAAATGAAGGCTTTGTTTTTCGCGGAAGTTTCACTCCTGACATTGAAGCCTTAGAATGGTGTGAACGCAGATTGCTTGCACGCATTCACCGCTACACGCTTGGAAAGCTTCGTAAGGAGATCGAACCGGTTTCCACCGCTGATTTCATGCAGTTCCTCTTTGCCTGGCATCATCTTGACCCGTCAACTCAACAAGAAAGTGCATTTGCATTGGAGAAAGTCGTAGAGCAATTGGAAGGCTTTGAAGCACAAGCAGCCTCATGGGAAAGCGACCTGCTTCCCTCCCGCGTCAAAGATTATGACCACCAATGGTTGGATGCATTATGCCTATCCGGGAAACTGTTATGGGGAAAATTCAGAATTACAACGAAACCGGTTGAATCTAACGGCAAAGGAACAAGCCCCGTCAAGACCACTCCCATTACTTTAATTCGCAGGCAAAACACAACCCTCTGGAAGGCAATGAATCCTGCAAAGAATGGATTTAATCCCGAGTTGTCGCCAATTGGACAATTGGTTTTTAACTTCCTGAATGACAATGGGGCATCTTTCTTTCACGACATCGCATCAGGAACACGATTGATGGATGTGCAGCTTGATGATGCAATAAGTGAACTTGTTGCAAAAGGGTTATTGACTGCCGACAGCTACACCGGTTTACGCGCATTGCTGGTTCCTGCAAAATATGCCAGTGACAAGCGCAGGCAAAAGATCATTTTCAGCATGGAACATGCAGGCCGGTGGTCACTTATTCAGCACGAAAATGAGGCTGAGGAAGACACCATTCAGAAAAGAAAAAACATTGAATCAATTGCGAGAATACTTCTGAAGCGATACGGAGTTGTTTTCAGAAAGCTGGCTGATCGCGAAAACTTAGTGCCTGCATGGTGGGAATTGGTAAGAGTATTAAGATTGATGGAAGCTCGCGGAGAAGTAAGAGGCGGAAGATTCGTGGAAGGTGTTTATGGTGAGCAATATGCCCTACCTGAGGCAGTGAATCTGCTGAGAAGAGTTCGCAGGGAAGGGAAAACCGGTAAAATGATCTCCATCAGCGCTGCTGATCCCCTTAACTTGACCGGCATTATGACCGCTGACAAACGTGTGCCGGGAATTTACACCAACCGAATTTTATTCCTTGACGGAAATGTCATTGCGGTGAAGGAAGGAAAAGAAGTGAAAATACTTTCACGGGATGCCACGTTGGATGAGTGGAAAGTTAAAAATGCGTTAATTCAAAGACGCGTATCGCCAAAGCTGCGAGCTTATCTCGGCAAAGGAATTCTATGAGATAAGTTCTCTAATTGTACTCTACAGTGAACATTATTTTAACAACGTAGGAAAAAACATTTTCCCGTTTAGAATATTTGGATAATTTGCCAACCTGATTAATTTAGTTCACCGCAATTTTAAAAAAGTAATAAATTGGTTAATCTTGGAATTGCAACGATAAATTTGATTTTCAGAAAGTACTAAACTGCAAACTGTGGTAAACAAGAAAAAATCCAGCGGCTCTGTAAAAGCAAAGTCACCTGCAAAGACAAAGGCGGCTGCAAAAAAACCGGAGAAGAAGGTTCCTGAAAAGAAATCCAAAAAAACAGAGCCCAAGGTGCTAACCATCCCGACATTGAACATTAAAAAGCCAGAAGTAAAACAAGAAAAAGTGACCAAAGCAAAAGAAAAGAAGGCAAAAGCTCAAGCCCCGGTCTTAAGCGCTCCGAGACTTGAAAGCATACCGGGAGGAAAAAAACGATTAATTATCAGCTACGAAAAGTTACCGGAAGAGGTGATTGATGTCATCAGAAACAAATACCCTTATGGCTACAATCATGATCTGAAAGAAGTTAAGGGGATTGACAATAAGAAGTTCTATGTCCTGCCAATTGAAACTGCCGAAGCAGTTTATTTAGTAAAGGTTGATTTAAGAAAACCAATTAAAATAACTGCTGAAGTAGATGAGGAGGAGGATATGTTCACACCTGAGGAAGACTTTGGCGGAGAAGATGAATTCCCCACCGAAGGTCTGGAGCAAATGGAAGATGAGGGAGACGAGGAGAAACCTAAGAAGAAGAAAAAGAAGGATGAAGATGATGATGACGAAGGGCTGTGATCACCTGCCGGTGAAAGCGTACTGAACAATATTGGCGCCCATTTGTAGCGCCTGCTGGCGTTTTTCCTCCGAATCTTTATGCACCTCTGGATTTTCCCAGCCATCACCAAGGTCGCATTCGTAGTCATAAAAGAAAACCAATCTTCCTTCATAGATCAACCCGAATCCCTGAGGAGGCTTTTCATCATGCTTGTGTATCTTGGGCAGCCCGTTCGCAAATTTGAATTTGCCGTGATAGATTGAATGCTCATACGGCAATTCAACCAACTCCAGTTCAGGAAAAACTTTTTTGATGGCTTTTCTCAAATAAGGATCCATGCCGTAGTTATCCTCCGCCAATCAAATAAGTTCTGAGGTTTTCAGCTTCCTGATCGCTGAGAACAATGTTGCCGTGCCCGGTCATATGAACAAACGGATAATTAAAAAGAGCAAGACTGCCGACTTCCACGACATCAGGCTCTGAAAAAATGTTTGTGTTCAAATTCTCATTGCAAAACTTGATAAGGTTAGGCAGCGCGGTTGGATTAGCATACCAATCTCCACCGCCCCGATATTTCATCAAAGCAATTTTTAAGGAAGGATCAACCGGAGGAGAAAACGACAAACAAACAGTCGCCACAACAACAAGAATTACTTTGAGCTTCATTGTAAAGTAGTCGTGGCAAATTTACTCATTCATCAGGTTAAGGATATAGCAGGCAACCACGCCTGCTGTTTCCACCCGTAAACGTGAAGGACCGAGACTTATTGGCTGAAAGCCGCTGGCCTCTGCCATTTCTATTTCTTCATTTGAAAAATCACCCTCGGGTCCGATGAGCGCAACTGCATCCTTCCCTTTTTGATAAAGGCTTTTCAGGTGAGGCAAATTCTCACGATTACATACGGCAATGAACTTCAGCTCCTCCGGCAATACCCCCGATCCGAATATATCCTTGAATTTTCTTGCTTCGTGCAGAACAGGTAAATAAGCTTTTCCCGACTGCTTCATTGCGCTGACAAGAATTTTCATCAGCCTGTCAATATTCAGCCTTGTTCGCTCGGAATGTTCCGTTATCAGCGGATATATATTGTCAATACCTATTTCAGTGGCCTTTTCCAGGAACCATTCGAAGCGGTCAATATTTTTAGGTGGGGCAATGGCAATTGAAACGCTGAAATCTTTTTTTTGAAAATCCTTTGTCCTGCAGAGCACTTTTAATTCGCAAACACCCTTAGCTGTGTTGACTATCTCTGTGGTTAGCAAGGCGCCTCGACCGTCAACAACTTCCACTTTGTCTCCCACCCTTCTTCTCAATACTTTCAGGCAATGCCTTGACTCATCCTGATCTAAAGTGATAATATCAGAATCTGCACTAGGGGAATAAAAGAGTTGCATCGGGCTTCCGGTTATGGCTTAGTCACCATACTTGTCATTTACTTTATCCTTCACTACGGCCATGGTTGAAGTTGCCTTGGCGACAAGTTTACGCTCCCCGTCTTTTTCCGCGAAGATCTCCGCTTCACAAAAATGAAAGTTGTTGCCCGCCTTCAGCACGTTCCCTTTGGCTACCAGTTTATCGCCAATACCCTTTCTCAGATAAGAAACCTTCAGCTCAACGGTGAATATCTGCTCGCCTTGCCTCACCAATGAATAAGCCGCATACCCGCAGGCCATATCGCAGAGCGTTGAAATAACACCTCCGTGAAAATAGCCGTTTTGCTGTTCGAGCATCTTGCGAAAAAGCAGCACGCCTTCCACCCTGCCGACTTCAATCTCGGTCATCTCAAACCCTATTGCTTTAAGAAATTCGTTCCGGTCAATTTTCAGCTTCACATATTCTCTGAATGCCGGATTATTAGTTGTAACCATGAACGCGAAAATACGGTAAATGTCAGGGTAATCTTAAGTGAAAGGCCATTCTAAAAATCAGCAATCTATTCGACATAATCAAAGGAAGCATCGCACATAAAACATCACTAATCCTCCTTTTGACCTTTTCGTGACAATAGCCTTACGTATCTTCGCCAAAATTTTTATCGGAATGAAACACATATTTGCCATTATCACTTTAGTTGCTTTTCTCTTTTCCTGTAACAGCAATCAGCAAAACACTTCGGAAACCACCCACCCTGATGTTGCTCCCCCTGCTGAAGCCGTTGATTCGCTCGCTTTCCCGGAAGAAACGCACCTGCGAAACATCCGCCAACTCACCTTTGGCGGTGATAATGCCGAAGCTTACTTCAGCTTTGCAGGTGACAGGTTGGTATTTCAATACACCAACAAGGAGGATGGCTTCCCCTGCGACCAGATATTTGTTATGCCAATTTCCAATCCTGAGCAGAAAAAGCTCATCAGCACGGGCAGAGGCAGAACCACCTGCTCTTATTTCCTTCCCGATGATTCATTGATCATTTATTCCTCCACCCATCTCACCTCAGATACATGCCCCCAGAATCCCGACATGAAGGACGTGCAGAAATACGTGTGGCCCGTTTTCAACAGCTTTGAAATATTTATAGCTGAACCTAACGGCAAGATCGTAAAACAGCTCACCAGCAACAACTACTACGATGCCGAAGCAACACTTTCTCCCAAAGGCGACAAAATTGTTTTCACTTCCGACCGCAACGGTGACCTTGAGCTTTACACCATGAACCTCGATGGCAGCAATGTGAAGCAGATCACCAATGAACTGGGTTATGATGGCGGAGCCTTCTTCTCCCCTGACGGCAGCAAGCTCGTGTTCCGTGCTTCTCGCCCCAAAACCGAAGAAGACCGGAAAACTTACAAAGACCTCCTTGCAAAAGGACTCGTCACCCCGTCTGACCTGGAAATATTCGTTTGCAATGTGGATGGTTCGGATTTAAAGCAGGTGACCAATCTGGGCAAAGCAAATTGGGCTCCCTTTTTTCATCCTTCAGGCGAAAGGATCATCTTCTGCTCAAACCACAAATCTGAAAGAGGCTTTCCCTTCAACTTATATATCATCAATGTTGACGGCACTGGCCTTGAACAAGTCACCCGCGACCCGATGTTCGATTCATTCCCCATGTTCTCGCCTGACGGCAACCATTTAGTGTTCTGCTCTAACCGCAATAACAAAGGCACCCGCGACACCAATATTTTCATTGCGGAGTGGGCTGACTGATTAATGATCTAAATCATTAAACCGCCCCTCCAATTTGACAATTGGATGACATTTCTCCGGCTACTTTTGCTGGGCATTTATGAGGTCTGCGCGTATTAATTCGTTAGGAGGTTTGCATGAATTTCAAGGTCAATAGCTGGCTGTTTTTCTTCGTCATTTTTACCGGACTCAAGCCTGTTTTTTCCCAAAGTATCAGCATTATTTCGGTGGCCGGGAAAAAGCCCGTTCCGTTCGCACATATCCTGATAAAACCTATTGATACGGAAGAGAAAAAGAAGAATCTTGTTATCTACACCGATACTGCAGGAGTAGTAAGCATACCAACTGATTATCAATTGCTTACCGGACATATTTTTATCTCCTGTATCGGCTACGCTGGCCTTGAAGATACCATAGCCCTGAACCAAGATCACACCTTTTACCTGAGGGAACAAAAGCAGTTTCTGAATGAGGTGATCGTGACCGCGCAATATCAACAAAAGAGCGCGGATCAAACGGTTCAAAAAGCACGAGTGATCGATGCTCAAAAAATAGAAGGCATGGCTGCGATGAACCTCGGTGACGTACTGTCTAACGAACTCAATATCCGGCTCACTCATGATAACGTACTAGGGAGCGGGCTCGACCTTCAGGGGATTTCATCCGAGAACGTGAAAATATTGATTGATGGTGTGCCGGTGATCGGCAGGCAGGACGGACTCATTGACCTGAGCCAGATCAACCTTAACAACATCGAGCGCATCGAAATCATCGAGGGTCCGCTTTCGGTCAATTACGGCACCAACGCCCTTGCCGGTACCATTAACCTCATCACAAAAAAGAGCATTCAAAACACCTTCGAAGCTGAAGTTGGCGGACACTACGAGACCAACGGGAAATACAACCTTGACGCTAGGCTTGGATTTTCAAAAAAGAATCACACCCTATCCATTTCCGGTGGAAGGAATTTCTTTGACGGCTGGTCTGATGGGGACAAAATAAACTTCAGCACGAAAGCCGAACCAGCGGACAGTAGCAGACGCAAGGAATGGAAGCCGAAAGAACAATACTTTGCCGACCTGCAATACTCCTATAAGTACAAAAAGTTCAGCCTGGGATACCGGGGCGGCTATTTTCAGGAATTGGTGACCGATCGAGGCAATCCGAAAGGTCCATATGGTGAATATGCTTTTGACGGGAAATATT
>CAYOYI010000082.1:10463-12161 GCA_964408105.1 uncultured Chitinophagaceae bacterium
CGCAGAATTGATAACGCGCTCTTCCTAAATGGTGAATTGAAGAAAAACAAACTCCTGAGTTTCCTCTTCGCTTATAACAACTACAGGCACATCAAGAATTATTATTACAACGACCTTACTACACTGGAAGAAGTACTGACCACCAACCCCGGTGACCAGGACACTACGCGATTTGACCTCATCAACACCCGCGGAACATTCGGCAAGAATAATGACTATCAAAAAATAAATTATGAAGCAGGCTACGACTTCAACATTGAAACCGGCTGGGGGCAGCGCATTGAAGACGGGAAAAGGCATATTGGTGATTATGCATTTTTTGCAACAGCAGAATTCAGCCCGATAAAACATGTCACTGTAAGACCCGGATTCCGTTATGGGTATAACACCGCGTTCACGTACCGTCCGGTACCTTCCATGCACCTGAAATTCAACATCCCCATCAGGCATGAAGGACACAGCCTCGTGTTCAGGACTTCTTATGCCTACGGGTACCGTGCTCCTACTCTAAAAGAGCTTTACCTCTACTTTGTTGACGTAAATCATGACATAATAGGCAATCCTGACCTGCACGAGGAATACTCACACAATTTCAATCTTGCAACTACCTACACCGGCATCATGGAAAACATCATGATGAGGATTGACCTGTCAATGAGTTATAATGATATCAATGACCAGATCGCGCTCGTGCGATCAAGTCTGACGCAATATTCTTATGCCAATATCGATAAATTCAAGACACTCATCTTCAAACTGAGCACCGAATGGGGTGTCCGGGACCTAAGGCTTTCTGTGGGAGGAGCCTATCTCGGCACTTACAATGAAGAATCAGAAACTAAAGAAGACGTCCCAACCTTCAGCTACTCTCCGGAGATCAGCGCCAGCGCCATCTACGAATTCAAGAAGATCAACCTCTCGGCTGCAGTGTTTTATAAATACACCGGCAGGGAACTGAGATATGCAATAGATAAGGATGACGGACAAAAGCTTTATCAAACTTATGTCAGCGCCTATCACACGGCTGATGTCACGCTTGCGAAATATTTCTGGAAAAAGCGGATCAAAGTATCGGTGGGCGCGAAGAACCTGTTTGATGTAAGAAGTATTACCAACACGGTAACAGATGTTTCGGCTCACTCATCTGGCCGCAATGCAGAGGCAATCGGCACCGGCAGAACTTATTTTTTAGGGCTTGATTTGAAGTTTGGGGTAAAATGAAAAGCATTAGTTCAATATTAACACTGTTGTTTTTTTTGTCGTTCGTTTTTCTTTTCGGCTCATGCCTGAAAGACGAATTGCCTGTCACACCACATGATCCGGGAGACGTGACAACAGCATCCGTAAATCTCGAATCAAGCTACCGGTGGCAGATATACTATGACTTAGGAACCAACGCTGTAGTCGGAAAAAAATTAAGATCATCATGGGACCTCGCCTTCGAAAACTCGCCAACCGGTTATCACGTAGTTTTAAATACTTCAAAGCTCATGTATGCCTTCAACACCGGCAATGCAAGTTTTGAAGAAGTGATAGACACCAGCGGATTCGGCAAAGGAAAAAAATGGGATGAGGCATCAGGGAATTTAGACAGCACTGCAGTTGGCGATTGGCGCACTGATGAAAACGTTTACGTCATTGATCGGGGTGTTAACGAACTTGGAACCGGTTTAGGATTCAGGAAGATACAAATGCAAT
>CAYOYI010000083.1:0-7226 GCA_964408105.1 uncultured Chitinophagaceae bacterium
ATCTATCAACCAACTTTTTCTTTATCAAAAGTTGCTTGAATCATAGAAATCGCCAAAAAAGTGCTCAGTGGCGAGTGCTCAGTACACAGACCACTCGCCACCAAACCCTGACCACTGCACATCACCTCACCACCCTCTTCAATATCTCATTGAGCTCAGCGATCATCATGGCGGTGGCGCCCCACACGGTGCGGCTCTGGATATCGTAGTACGGGGCTTCGATGCTGAGGTCGCTGGTCACCTTCACCTGCTTGACGCCCACAGCCTTTTCATCAATGAGCTCCGGCACGGAAGGCTCGAGGATGCCCGCCACTTCGCCTTTCTCGAGCACGAAATCGGGGCGCTGCATGGCGTAGGCCACCACGGGCGTGATGAGGAAATTGCTTGGCGGAATGTAGAGGCGCGTGAGCGGACCGAGCACGGTGATGGCATTGCTGTCAATGCCCACCTCTTCATGCGCTTCGCGCACGGCAGTGGCGGTGAGGTTAATGTCAGTGTTTTCCATTTGTCCGCCCGGGAATGCCACCTGTCCGCTATGCACGCCCGGATAGGTAGGCCTCTGTATCATCACGGTGCGTATGAGCCCGTCATGCGGGTAGAAGAGGATGAGCACGCCACCGAGCCGGGCGGTGGCGTAATATTTTTCGCAGTCGCGGCTTGACGGGCGGTGCTGGGGAGCCATGCGCTCCTGCACGATGCAGCCCGGAAGGTCATTGAGGTTTTCAGCAAGCTTTTCTGCAAACGTTGTGATCATGAGTGGCCGAAGTTATGAACAGTTTGCGCAAGGCATAGATTCCGTTTCTTCATCCTAATTTTTTATTTTGGTTAAAATATTTTTATGAGCAAAGCAGCTTTTAGTGTTTACGCGTTTGCGGTTTACCTTTTCATCATGGGCATCATCCTGATGGTGGCGCCAAACTTCCTGCTGACAACATTCGGCCTGCCTGAAACCGGTGAGGTGTGGATACGCGTAGTGGGGATGCTGACGATCGTGCTTTCGGTTTATTACTCGCAGGCTTCAAGAAAAGAGTGGACGGATTTTTTCTGGCTGACCGTGTACATACGGTCTTCGATAATCCTTTTTTTCGCGGTGTTCGTGTGGATGGAGTTGGTGGATTCAATCCTCATCTTGTTCGGAGTAGTTGATCTCTTAGGCGCCATATGGACGTGGTGGGCGCTCCGGGCGGGTAAAGCATGAGCATGCGCGGAGTGCTGGCAATTTTTTGCTCGCTTTTTTGTTTCGGATCATCTGCGCAGGAATTTGCGGGTAAGTTCAGGCTCAATGAGGATTTCCCGAAACTTTCCCGTGAAGCAACATCATACTATTGTATCAACCCACATTCTGGACACCTGCAGCTGTTCCTTGTCGACAGCAGGACCATCCAGGCATTTGAGTTTGATGATGCTTTCAAGCCCGTGAAGCAGACCTACCTGAAGCATCATGCTGATTTCTCCAAGAATATCATCGGCAGCAGCGTGAGGGAAAATGAAACCTACATCTACTTCACCGACCCGCTGGAAATGGAGTATGGTGTTGCCAAAATGGATTTTGCATCGGGGAAAAGCTCTGTAGAGCCTTTAGGGCTGGGGCTGGAGACGGATTTGAGGCTGCAGACTTTCACCCATGATGGGTTGTTTTATGTGCTTACAGTTGTCGGGGGTTCAAAGCTGAAGCTGACAAAAGTGGATGGTGAAAACTCGTTAGGCGACCAGGAGTTTGATTTGAAGGATGACCTTCCGGACAAGTCTCTGAACTCACTTGTCAAATTCGCGATAAAAAATCTGGCTCCACCGATAAGCATCACGGCTGATCATCCTCATTCATTTAGCTCGGTCTCTTCTCCGGTAAAATCCTATCAGCAAGGCGACAAGATCTTTATAACTCTGGATAATGCGGTTGATAACACCACAGTGATTGCGCTAAGCGTTTCGGACAACAAGTATTACGTGCGCGAATTCCCCGTGAAAGGAAACCTTTGCAAAGAGTTTGGATTAAAAAGCATTTCTAATTCTTATTTGTATGGCAAGGCGCTTTACCAGGTTTGCGATTGCAAAGAGCAGCTTACTCTTACCGCTACCGATATTGAGAGTGGCAATTTGCTGAAAGAATATTCCGCTTCAAAGGATGAAGACATTACGTTCAAAAATTCACAGTCATGGGAAGAAAAGACAAAGGGTACCAGCACCGGCTCTGTGTTGAAAGTCCTGTCGAACTGTGAGCTAGGGCTTGACATTAGAAAGACAGGCGACCTGCTTGAGATAACCACCGGTTGCAACATCAAAGAGCTTGAAGCTTCCGAAAAATCAGATGGCTCGGATATGGCCGCAAACATGGGCGGGTTCATAGGAGAGGCTATCTTCCGGGCCATATCAGGACGCACAGAAGCCTCTAATGAATTCTCCAGCTTTTTCTCTCATAGAACTTATTACCTGAGAAGTCTTATGAATCCTTCCACACTTGACCATATTGCAGGAACACCTCCTAAACATCCATTTGATCAAATTAAAAACGGGTTCAATAAACTTGCGAATAGACAAGAGAAGGAGAAGATCAATACGAAGATTTTGTTCAAAAGGAAAGGGAACTACTACTACGGGTTTCTGAGAAATTTTGAAGAATACGTCATTTACAAAATGGCAACCGATTAGAGCAGCTCACTCAGCGCTTTGGACATCCACCCGTTGCACCAGCGCACCAGCGAGTAATTCCAATTATAGAATTTGCTTTTGCGGTAAATGAAATCGTGTTTACCCGGGCGGTACATATTGCTCAAAGTCCAGTCGGCTATTTTAAATGCCTCATTCAAAAGCTCCGGCTGATATTTTGATGCCTTTTTGAAAGTGAGAATTCCCTGTGCGCAGCAATGGATATCGTAAGGGTATTGATTTTTATCCGTCCATTTCGGTGCGCCATCCGGCATGAACATACTCTTCAGGTAGTAATCCAACCCCTTTTTATAAACCTCCATAAATGATTGGTCTCCGCTCGCTTCCATATAATCAAGCATGTTATCCAGCAGTCCTCCCGTATGGAAGTTGTCATGATAGTCAATGTAAACCGGATTAGTGTTTGGCAACGGGAGCGCATAAGGCCAAGCACATTCAGGGGTCAAGCTGTTCGCAACAAATTGAATTTGCTTTTTTGCGATAGTAAGTAGCCTTTGGTTTTTGTTGATCGCCCATATTTTGGCAAGCAATCCTGCCGACATGGATTGCACGTTGATGGTGATGTTGTCAACCTCAGTCAGGATATAAGCAACTGCCCGCTGGTGTTCATCCTCTTTAAGAACCTTCAGGTCTTCGGTGATGAATCTTGAAATGGATTCCAGCGCTGAAAGATATTCCGGCTTTTTTGTGAACTGGTATGCTTTCACTAAAGCCTCTCCCGTAAACGCGGTCACAACAATGTTGGGTTCGTTCCTATCCTGGCAAAATGGGGGCACGCTCTGCCAAAGGAAGCTGTAACCCCAGCAGAGATTCTTTTGTCCGGGAGAAGGATTATCCAAAAGCCATTTCAATAGTGACTCCCCTTCCGTTAAATAATCGGGGTTGCCGGTGTTCTCATACAGATGAAGGTATGCCTTTGCAAAAAGTGCCATCCCTTTTTGATTGCGAACTTTTTTCACACCAAGCAACGGTCTGACGTGTATCGGAGACTCCTTTACTGCCTGAATAATAAAAAATCTGAGCCATTGGTTCTTCAGGATTATCGCATCAAGGAAAGGACTGTTGAGCGCGTCAAACTTCTCATAGCCCGCATAATCCTGTTGCTTCATCTGTGCGAGCACATCAATTAAAACCTTCCTGTATCGCTCCAGCCTATCCATTATAAATGTTCAGCAGTTTATCGGTGTATTCCTTAATGTCAAAACGTGATGCAAATTCTGTCGCGTAGGCAGACATCTTTTTGTACTGAGCTTCATCCGTCACAAGCCTTTCTATTTTTTCTGCGAAGTCTTTTGCGTCAGCTTTATTAACTAAAAATCCGTTCTTCCCATTTTCAGCAATATCACGATTGCCAAAACCGTCCAGCATCACGCAAGGCAAGCCACTGGCCATTGCCTCAACCAGAGCAAGGCCAAAAGGCTCATAAGTTGCCGGATGAACATAAATGTGTGACTGCTTTAAAAAACCCTCAACACTGTTCACGTTTCCATGCATCACAATACTATCGCTAAGGTTTTCGGAGTGAATTCTGGTTTCAATCTTATTTCTGTTCGGCCCATCGCCTAAAATATCAAGATGTGCTTTGATTCCTTTTTCTTTCAGGACCTTCATCACATCAACAAGAAAAATCTGATTCTTCTTGTCAACCAAACTTCCAGTCGTCACGAGCCTGGCATCTTGCCTTGTCGGGACGCCTGATGGCGTTGCCTGGAAACGATGAAAGTCAATTGCATTATTCAGAATTGTGATCCTGCCGGCCAAATCACCGGGCAAACATTCCCTGAAATACGAAGCCGTGTGGTTTGAAATTGCGATGAACCTGTTATTGCATTTGCGGTACTGCCTGATTAAAATTCTTTTCTCGTAAAAATCTGACAGGGCTCTCTTGCTGAAGACCGAGCCAAACGAAAAATTTCTGAACTGACTCATGTTGTCGTGGAGATGCGTATAGTATTTCGCGGTTGGAAAGAGCACCTGCCGGGAAGTCATCTCAGCCTCAAACAAATGGGAATGAATAATGTCCGGCTTGTAGTCATTGAGAAAATCGGAGTAGGCGGTTAATTCACTTGTTGGTTTGCCGCTTATGGATGGAATAAACCTGGCGGGAACAACTTTTAAAGCGATCTTACCTGAGAGATATTGATAAGCATTCTCCTTATCGAAGATCAATAAAGCCACTTCAACATTGGGTTTTTGAGACAGGCCTATACAAATATCAAGCGTAAGGCGCTCGGCTCCGCCTTTTCGTAAGTTGGGAATTATGTGAAGGATTCTGAGTTTATTCATGATCGAACGGCAACTGGTTCCAATAAACATGAATGGCAAATATCCTGAAACAAAGTTTTACGATGAAGCTGATTGCAATAAAGCTAAAATTGTCTTCCTTCGATCAATTGGAACAAGTACTCTTAAAGCGATATTCAATTTGAACCTGGTCTGCGGATGACTAAGATCTTCGGTAATTGACCTGATTAGGTTATAGAGGCCGGCAAGGTATTTTCTTTCCATCAGATGATACTTTGAAATGGAAAAGAAACAGTTACTAACGAGCTCCTTTTGTTTGCTTTTCGATATTTTATTCCCGGAGTGTTTTTTACTTAAAAAAAATCTTACCGTCCGCAGCATCTCTTGGGAAACATTGTTGTTTATCGTTCTTTCGGGATGCTCTACTATCACCACGGTAAACTGGTTGATCGGCACTATTTTAAAGTCATCAGCTATTCGCAACCAAAGTTCAGTATCCTCGGAAATTCTGAATTTCGGATCAAATAAATGTTCTTTAAATACATCACGATGGGCGCATACCTGCTGCGTATGGATCACAGAACTTACTATCTGGTCATAAATATTTTCACAAATCAGCAGATCCTCTGACGCCCTTATTATGCGGCTGCCATGTTTAAGTAATTTATTGGTGTAGAAAAAGCTTGCCGGAAAATTTCCTTGCCGCAGAAATTCAAAAAGCTTCTCCAGATGATCAGGCAAATAGTAGTCGTCACTGTCAAGAAAACAGATGTACCTGCCTGAAGAATTTTTTATGCCATTATTTCGTGCAGCACTGCGTTCCTGATTTTTCTGGAAAATGTATTTTATTCGCTGATCCTTAAAAGATTCAACAACCTCTTTTGTGTTATCCATGGAGCCGTCATCCACGATTATAAGCTCCCATGACTGATAGGTCTGAACAAGCACGCTTGCGATTGATTCAGGCAGAAGGCGGGCACGATTATAGGTTGGGATGATAACCGAAAAGAACGGCATGCTTTCCTTAACCTTTCCGCTCATCCGTTTTGCTTAAAGAAAGCTGTTATCTCCTTTGTGATTCGTTCCGAGGCTTTCCCATCCCAAAGAGGGCTTTTTGCAGATTTTTTCTTATCTCCTTCCAGCGCTTTACCGACCATTGCGACCACAACATCCGGCACCAGATCAACAAGCGTATTGGTGCCTTGTTCAATAGTAATTTTCAATTCCGTAGTTGTTCTTACGGTGAAACAAGGAATGTTCAGGTAAGATGATTCAATTTGCAATCCACCGGAATCGCTTATTACACAGGAACTCTCCTTCATCAGTTTCAAAAAGTCAATATACCCTTTGGGCTCAGTAATAATAATGTTGTGATCCAACCCCGACACCATATTATGCTGCTCAAGTTTAGCCCTGGTTCGGGGATGCACCGGAAAAACCACCCGGGCGCGTTTTGATATGCCAATCAATATCTCTACTATTTTTTTCAGCGCTTCCGGGCTGTCCACATTAACCGGGCGATGAAAAGTAGCCAGACAGAATTTTCCTTTTGCGCCAACCTGTTCAAGCACATCTGACTTATCAAGCAATGGCATCATTTCTTTCAGCGCATCAACAATAGTGTTACCCACCAGCTTGATCTTGCTTTCACCAATACCTTCCACCTTTAGCTGTTCCACACCAACAGGTTCTGTAACAAAGATCAGCTCAGACAGGTGATCGGTAAGAATCCGGTTTCTCTCTTCGGGCATATTTCTGTCAAAGCTTCTCAGGCCGCCCTCAATGTGTGCAACAGGTATATTGTAAGAAGCCGCTGCAAAAGCACATGCGAAAGTGGAATTGACATCACCCGGCACAATGACCATATCCGGATTATACTGGCGGATGACCGGATCAATATCTTTGATTATTCTGCCGACAACCTCATTGTTGGTTCCGCCACTTACGCCCAAATAGAAATCCGGCTCTCCAAGCTTCAATTGGTCAAAAAAAACGCGGCTCATGTTGTCATCAAAATGCTGCCCCGTATGCAGCAGTTTATATTCAAATCCGCTCCCTTCCAGCAGTTCACGCAGCTTCATCACTTTGATGAAGTTGGGCCGGGTGCCAACACAGGTCAATATTTTTTTCACTCCAGCGTATTTAATATTTCTGCAAGCTTTTGAACCTGAGCTTTTCTTGAAAAAGTTTTGATTACTTCTTCATGACCATGAGGAACCGGCCAGGGATTCATAAGAAAACCTTTGATCTCTGCCGTCACGGCATTCACAATTTCATCGGCCGTATCACAGATCACTCCGAGGCCCGTTTGCTTT
>CAYOYI010000083.1:7236-12113 GCA_964408105.1 uncultured Chitinophagaceae bacterium
GTTGCAGCAGAGCAGTACCTTTTTTCTCATCCCGATATATTCATACATCTTACTTGACGATATTCCCCGGACGCCTTTATGACTCACAAGCAGAAACAGGTTTGCTCGTTTTTGCCACTTCATCGCCTCCGCCTTAGACATGCGTTCCGTGATAATCACATCATTCAAATGTCCGGCAAGGTACTTTTTTACCCGCTTTTCTTGTGCTTTGTCAAAAGCAAGCCCCGGGAACTGAAGCACAATTTTTATTCTGCCTTCGAATTTCTTGCATAAAATCTTGTAAGCATCCAGAAATATTTCAACAGGCTGAGTATTATAAAGGCTTCCTGTATAGTTGATCACAAATTCTTCCGGATTGATCTGACCGGTATGCTTTGCATTTACATCCTCCGAATATCCGTTAAGAACAACATGCCCAGGCTTATTCAATATCCGTGAGATTTTCTCGGCATAGAAATCGGAAACAGTGGTAATGCAAGTAGCGTTGGAAACCCATTTTTTCTCGCTGTATTCTTCAATTCGATGAAGAAACTTTTGTAATGCTGATTTTTGTGAAAAAAGCTCAGAGGTTGTCCAATCATCACGGTAATCGGCTACCCAGTTTATCCCGGGAAATTCTTTCTTCAGTAAGAATCCAAAATGAAAGAGGGTAAATGGGTTTGCCGTTACAATGACTTTTCTTATTCCAGAATGTGTGCCCAGTATTTCTCTTGCCTTTTCAAGCATATTTGAATAAGGCAGGTGGTTGACGGTGAAATTCTGCGATAGAAGTTCAAAGAAAGTCAGGATTTTCCTTAGAATGCTGAATCTTTTGTATCCGTATTTGACAAAAAACCTGTCACGAAGATTTCCCCGGTGTTTCAGATACCAGACCTGACTACCCCAATAATTTTCCAGTTTGTCCGCATTACCGGAATCACGCGATACATCGAGAAATGAACCAATCTCCACATCCCAGCTACGGGTAATTACAATGGGTTGATAACCAAATTCGGGCAGATACTTTGACCAGGCAGCGGCACGCTGAGACGCAGTAAGGTTGCAGGGAGGAAAGAAGTATGCCAGGATCAAAACTTTCTGCATCGGGGAATCATTTTATTTAAGGGGCAATAATTTCTTCATTGCTCTTTTAAAGGGCCTCAGCTTCAGGAAAGTATTAATGTAGGAAGGATAGTCCGTGTGCTTATGCACCGGAGCTTTCATATATTCCTCAAATTCTTTTTCGTCAAAGCCGAGCTTTTTCAATACGTAAACTTTATCCGCTTCCATCATTTCACGCGATGGGTATGGATCATCCATTAACAGTTCCAGGGCTTTCTCCCTGGCAAGCTGACCTGAGCAGATCAGAGTTGAAAAATGTGATTTACGTTTATCTACCTTGAATTTCCTGGGCAGGATATAACCCTGATAAAATCGTGTGAAGATGGATTCATAGTGCTTTGCCCCGTAATCCCTCCACTTTAATTTATCCATAATGAAACGTTTAGCTTCATTTTTATCAAACTCAATGTAGTTGAGCAGTGAGAAAAGATAAATTCCTAAAACCTTTTCGTAGTACAGTCTTTTGAAAAAAGGCATCAGCGGGAATGTTTTTAACCTTTCTTTCCCGAACCGTTTATGAATTCCCCGGATATTCTTCACATCAAACTTATAATGAATCCAGCCTTCCGGGAGAAACCCCTCAGTTGCCAGGTTATGCCCTGATAAAACATATTTTACCCCGTATTTTTTGGCAATTTGATATAAGATTGCAACGATCGCATGGTCAGTTGGTAATTCAAGGTCAATAACACCAGCCTTGAAATAAGAAAGCTGAAGATCCTTGAATTCTTCCCAATCAATGACATAGGTGATAAAATCAAGGTCAAGCCGCCTGACAATGTTCTCAATGTTCTTCACGGCTAATTCGGAGTCCCAGCCATTATCAAGATGAATGGCCAGGGGCCTGAGACCTAATTCTTTAACCTTCCAGGCCACATAGGTGCTATCCACCCCACCACTCAAGCCTATGATACAATCGTAAGGTTTTCCAATACCTTCTTTTTTGATTTTGCCAACGAGATCTTCAAGCTTGTTACGGGCTTCATCCCCTTTGAAAACCTCATTACGAACTTTTAAATCATACTGGCGGCAAATGGAGCAAATACCGCGTTCATCGAAAGTAATGCCGGGGTCGTCCGCAGAATCAAGGATGCAGCGTGAACAAACCCGAAAAGGATGCGTTCCTAAAGCAAGAATATCTTGTACAAAGCGCAAGTAATTTTTTGAATTGTTGAAATCGCGATCCCATGTTTGGAAGGCATTATCTCTCAGTGCTTTTTTTGAATCTTTATTTAATTTGTAGAATTTGCCAATAATGTTTTTTAGTTCATTGGCATCCGGATTGGGAGACATTAAAAAACCGTTTTTCCCATCTGAGATGATTTCCGATATTCCACCGACATCGGGCGCCACAGCAGGCACGGCATGAGCCATAGATTCCATAATTGAAACCGGCAACCCCTCAGAATAAGAAGTATTGACCAGCAGATCAATCCAATGGTCTTTAAAAAAAGAATATACCTGCCGCTTGTCCATAGTTCCGTGAAAACGGTATTGGATATTTTTTTTATCTCCCAGCTTATTTGCGGCAAGCTCCTTTATGCTTTTTGAGTAGTCATCCGTACCATCTCCTACATGGTGCCAATAAATATTTATAGATTCTTCCTTTTCAAGAGCCTCGATTAGAAGCTCGGTTCTTTTAACCGGAGCAATGAACGAAAGACTTAAAATATTCAAATGATCATTGGTAAATTGTTTCTCAACAGGTGTGCATCCCGCCTCGACCCCTAATCGGTGCGCCACTATTTTTGAGGGATCAACGCCAGGAATTTTCTTCAGAAGGTAGTTGCGCCCATCATCGGAAATGGTGAACACCTTGTCCAGATTTTGAATGGTATAGCCTCTTAGCGGCAAATAGGGCGGATCATGCCTTTCGAAATAAATATCCCACCCGTGTCCGCGCGTAAACGCCTTCACCCGGGGTATTTTTTCTTTCAACCTGGCAATGGAATAAGTATAATCGGTGAACCAATAAGTGTAAAGGTAGAGTTGGTTAAAATCCACCTTTAGTTCTTTTAATTTATTGGTAAGTAGCTTTCGGAACACAATATCACGGGCTTCATAAGCGAGCAGGGTTTTCACAAGTATTTTACTGAAAGGTAATTCCAGATTTTTTTTCACCCGAAATAGGTGCTTACGCATCCTTTTTGAGGGAAGACTAAAAAAAGAGAGAGCCTTACTAAACAATGTCAGTCGTGAATCCAGAAAAATAATTTGGGCATTTGCAGGTATAGCATAGCGCTGGGTGCTCCTGTCCAATCCGATGTCCGGAATCACAAAGTAAATTTTCTCAAAAAAATCAGCTATTACAGCTAATTCATCCTCTAAAAAGGGCTCGCCAAATCCATAGGGATAAGAGGAAACGATGATGACCAGGGTTTTCCCCAAGAAAGAAGGTTTTAAAGGCAAAGTTAAGTTTTCACATTCGACCACAAATTCAGAGAAATGACAAACGAGCTTTTTTGCAAGTAACCATGCCTTATGAAGTATGCTTACTCTTATATTTACGGTGTAAAAATGAATTGATCGGTTGGAGATATGAAGAAACCTGTAAAATTTGCAGTGGTCGGATTCGGTTTAATTGGCCAGCGTCATGCAACTATAATTGGCGGACATCCTTCCGCCCAATTAGAGGCTATTGTAGAAATTGACCCTGAAAGGCAGCAAGAAGCAAAGCTGCAATTTCAGGTGCCCGTATATAATAGTCTCAAGGACTTAAATAAGTCCGAAGAATTTATAGATGTCATCAACGTCTGCACCCCCAATCATTTGCACGCCCCGGTAGCCTTACAGGCATTGGAAGGTAAACACCATGTGGTAATTGAAAAACCGATGGCCTTGACAAAAGAGGATTGTGAGAAAATTATTTTTAAATCATTGCAGGTATCCCGAAATGTATTCGTGGTGAAGCAAAACCGATACAGTCCTCCTTCAAAGTGGTTAAAGTCGGTAGTTGAAAACGGAATTCTTGGGAAGGTCTATATGGTGCAGATCAATTGTTACTGGAATCGTGACGAGCGATATTATAAACAGGGAGGCTGGAAGGGAACCATCGGGCAAGATGGCGGTACATTATTCACTCAGTTCAGCCATTTTATTGACATCATGTATTGGGTTTTCGGAGACGTCAGGAACATGCAGGGAAGATTTGAGAACTTCAATCATAAAAACAACACCGAATTCGAGGATAGCGGAATAGTCAGTTTCGATTTTGTGAATGGCGGCATAGGTTGCATCAATTTCTCCACTTCATGCTATGACAAAAACATGGAAAGCAGCATCACGGTGGTAGGAGAAAATGGCTCGTTGAAGATTGGCGGACAATATATGAATGAAATCGAATACTGCCATATCAAAAACTACGAAATGCCTGAACTGGAACCTACCAATCCCCCTAATGACTATGGCCCCTATAAAGGCAGCGCTGCTAATCATCACTACGTAATCCAAAACGTAGTCGATACGATCATGGGTAAGAGTTCGATAGATACTAATGCTCTGGAAGGCCTTAAGGTTGTGGACATAATTGAACGCATCTATGCCCAACGCGACCTGGTCAGACTTTCCGTTAATCGATTTGAAAAAAAGCAACAGCCGATTCATCAATGAGCAATGGCGTTTATATCCACCCTTCATCGTTTGCGGATGCAGGTTGCGAAATTGGGGAGGGCACCAAAGTGTGGCATTTTTGTCATATCATGCCAAAGGCTAAAATCGGCATGAATTGCAGCCTGGGACAGAATGTTTTCGTGGCGAACAACGTAGTCATCGGTAAT
>CAYOYI010000084.1:0-12107 GCA_964408105.1 uncultured Chitinophagaceae bacterium
TCCGGTTGAGCTATACACTGCCAGCAGTGAAAACACCGATAGCAGGAATATGACAAGCCAGATTACTTTATCACCGTTAAGATGATTTACTACCGCCTTCATGCGTCAGTCTTTATAAGTTTCTAACAGCTTCCTTGAATTGCCTTCCGCGATCTTCATAATTGTTGAACAAATCGAAACTTGCGCAGGCCGGAGAAAGCAAAACAACATCTCCTTTGTCTGCAAGAAAATGAGAAACCTTTACAGCTTCTTTTGCACTCATCGTATTTACGATGAGGTCAACATGTTTTGCAAATGCTTCGTGAATCCGCAGATTATCAACTCCCATACAAACAATGGCTCTTACGTGCTTTTTTACCAAATCAACTAACACGCTGTAATCATTGCCCTTGTCAACACCGCCAACGATCCAGACAACCGGCTTTGTCATTGACTCCAGCGCATACCATGTGGAGTTCACGTTGGTTGCCTTAGAGTCATTGATGTATTCAATACCTCCGACTTTTGTGACAAATTCAAGACGATGTTCAAGACCCTTGAAATCCATCAGGCTATCGCGGATAATTTCCTTACGGATATCAAAAGTTTTTGCAGCAATGCAGGCAGCCAGCGAATTATAAACGTTGTGCGTACCTCTCAGGGATAGGTCATTAATTGACATTTCGAATTGGTTTTTATGGTGAACAAAAAATTTTTCTTTTTCCGTGTAGCCCACGCTTCCGGGCTTTTTTTTTAAGCTGAATGGCAACAGCGTTGCATTCACAGGATTGTTTTTCAGATGCTTCGTCACTACTTCATCATCCGTGCAGTAAATGAAGCAGTCATTCTTATCCTGATTTTCAGCAATCCTGAATTTTGACCGGATATAGTTTTCGAACTTGTATTCGTAGCGGTCAAGATGATCGGGAGTGATGTTCAGCAGGACACTGACATGCGGCTTGAATTTCACAATGTCGTCTAACTGGAAATTGCTGATCTCTAAGACATAGTAATCGAAATTCTGCTCGGCTACCTGCCACGCGAAGCTGAATCCGATATTTCCAGCAAGACCTACATTCAATCCAGCCTTTTTTAAAATGTGATAAGTGAGACTTGTGGTAGTTGATTTGCCATTGCTGCCTGTGATAGCGATGATCTTCGCATCGGTGTAGCGATAGGCAAATTCAATTTCAGAGACAACCGGAATCTTAGCCGCCCGGATTTTTTTCATGATAGGAGCCTTTTCCGGAATACCAGGGCTCTTGACGATTTCGTCAGAATTCAAAATCAATTGCTCAGAGTGCGAACCTTCCTCCCACTTAATAGAATGTTGAGAAAGAGTTGACTTGTAATTGTCTTTCACCTTCCCGCTGTCAGAAACAAAAACATTGAATCCCTGTTTCTTCGCAAGAATGGCTGCTCCTACTCCGCTTTCCGCAGCACCCAGAACCGTGATACTTTTTTTACCCTTTGCCATCAGCGAATCTTGAGTGTTACTACGGTTAATACTGCCAGCATGATCCCGATAATCCAAAAGCGTGTAGCAATCTTGGATTCGTGCATGCCTAATTTCTGATAGTGATGATGTAGAGGAGACATTTTGAAAATGCGCCTGCCTTCTCCGAATTTTTTCTTTGTGTACTTGAAGTATGACACCTGCATGATCACGGAAAGATTTTCCATGAGGAACACCCCACAGAGTATAGGAATCAAAAGTTCTTTCCGAAGTATGATGGCAAGCGTGGCGATGATACCTCCTATAGCAAGACTCCCGGTATCCCCCATGAAAACCTGGGCAGGATAAGAATTGTACCAGAGGAATCCGACACAAGCACCGATGAATGCCGCTGAATAAATCACCAGCTCTCCGGTGTTTGGTATGTACATGATATTGAGATAATCAGAAAAAATGATGTTACCCGATACATAAGCAAATACTCCGAGCGTGGCCCCAATGATCGCTGATGTACCGGTGGCTAAACCATCCAAACCATCCGTGAGATTTGCTCCATTGGAAACTGCAGTGACGATGAAAATCACAATGGGCACGAACACCAGCCAGCCATACTTTACAGCATCCTCTCCAAACACTGATAAAATCCGTGAATAATCAATTTCATGATTCTTAAAAAATGGAACGGTAGTGAGCGTTTCCTTGGTGTCAACATAATATTGATCTCTGACCTTGCGAATCTGGTCCTGGTCGAAAGCATTTGCCTGCAGCACGATCTCTTCAGAAATTTTTTCACTCACTACAACATCTTTACTGAAATACAATGTGAACCCTACGATCAGCCCAAGGCTCACCTGACCGATGATCTTGAATTTTCCTGCCAGGCCTCTTTTATCTTTTTTAAAAACCTTGATGTAATCATCCAGGAAACCGATGAAACCCATCCACACTGTTGTCAGCAGTATCAGCAGGATGTAGATGTTATCAAGCCGCGCAAAGAGTAATGTCGGAATGAGAATTGCACCGAGGATTATCAATCCTCCCATCGTTGGCGTTCCTTCTTTCTCCTTCTGCCCTGTCAGGCCGAGGTCACGCACCATTTCTCCAACCTGCAGCCTTCGCAACTTTCCAACAATCGTCTGTCCGAATACCATCGAAATGACCAATGAGAGAATGATCGCCATTGCCGAACGGAAAGAGATGTACTGGAACAGCCCCGCTCCCGGTACGTCATATTCCTTCTCCAGATATTCAAATAGATAATACAGCATTACTCATCAAAAGCTTGCAGTGTTTCCTTTAAAATCTCTTTGTCGTCAAATGGAAATTTTTCCCCCTTTATCTCCTGATACTTTTCATGTCCTTTTCCGGCTAGAAGAATAATATCTCCGGCCTGAGCTAAGGAGCATGCGGTTTTTATTGCCTCCTTCCTGTCAATAATTGAAAGCACCTTCCGCTTGCAACTCGCATTCACTCCTTCCTGCATTTGCTGAATGATCGTTTCAGCTTCTTCGTTTCTGGGATTATCAGAAGTGAGCACAATCTTGTTACTAAGCTCACAGGCGATTCGTGCCATCACCGGCCTTTTATCCTTGTCGCGATTTCCTCCACATCCAACTACCGTGATCACCTGTTCATTTCCTGTGCGGATAGAATTAATAGATGATAAAACATTTTTAAGGGCATCGGGCGTGTGCGCATAGTCAACAATGCCGATGATCTTCTTTCGTGGGGTGATGAAATAATCGAATCTCCCTTCCGCAGCGTGCAACTGGCTGATGACTTTCAACACCTGTATCTTTTCAGCACCTAAAAGAGTCGCAGTGGAATAAACTGCAAGGATGTTGTAGGCATTGAACTCTCCAACTAACTTGGTGTACACTTCCTGGTTGTCTATCATCACTAAAAGCCCATTGAATGCATTTTCCAAAATCTTCAACCGGAAATCCGCTGCTTTTTTCAGGCTGTAGGTATAAACTTTTGCCTTTGTATTCTGCACCATGACTTTGCCGTTTCTGTCATCAATATTGACCAGCGAAAATGCAGAAGATGGCAAGTCATCAAACAGTTTTTTCTTTGCCTCGATATACTCTTTGAATGTCTTATGATAGTCAAGATGATCGTGCGTAATGTTGGTAAAAACTGCTCCGGCAAATTGCAGTCCGCTTACGCGATTTTGAATTATGGCGTGAGAGCTCGCCTCCATGAAGCAGTATTCACAACCGGCTTTCACCATTTTGTTAAGGAGTGCAGTGAGCTGAATAGCATCCGGGGTGGTGTGTGTTGAAGCGATTATCTCATCATTGATTTGGTTCTGAACGGTGGAAAGTAATCCTGCTTTAAAGCCTAATTGACGGAACAAACGATAAAGCAGCGTGACAGTGGTGGTTTTTCCATTCGTGCCGGTAACCGCCACGAGCTTGAGCTTTGCTGAAGGCTCATCATAAAAGTTATTTGCAATTACTCCGAGAGCATCGGAGCTATTACGCACCTGAACGAAGGTGACTTCCCGGGATAATTCTGCCGGTAATTGCTCACACACAATCACCGATGCGTTCTTCTTAATTGCCTGCTCTATGAATTGGTGGCCATCAACCTGCGTTCCTTTTACAGCGACAAAAAGAGAACCGCGCTGAATATTCCTTGAATCAAAAGTGATTTGGGTGACTTCTACATCCGTAGGCCCGGAAATCTCCATCAGCTTCACCTTATATAATATGTCCCTTAACAGCTTCATCCCAATTCGATAGAGATCTCCATTCCGCGATACGCTTTGGTGCCATAGCGGATGGATTGAGATTTCACTTTTCCAACTCCGCTAAAACGAACAATCAATCCTTGATTCTCAAGCAGGAAAAGCGCATCACGAAGACCCATGCCGCGAACGTCCGGAACGACTCCGGCTTTTACTTCACGCTGCCGGAGGTCAACGGAATTATCCTTCTTCTCTGCGTAGATCCATTCGTCATCCTGGTTGTAATTGCATGAAACACCAATGGTTTCATAAAGGGTGCTGATGTCATGCCTGTATCCGCTTTTAGAACCGGGAACCTTGTCAGCGTAAAAATTGTCGCGCTGGTTAGCAGGCTCGTGCATGTCAATACAATTGGAGAAAACCTTGTCAGCTATCTCGCGGAATACAGGTCCGGCCACATATCCGCCATAGTAAATTCCGTTTCGCGGGGCATTGATAACTACAATACAAGAGTAAAGCGGTTTGTCAGCGGGAAAATATCCCACGAAAGAAGCCTGATAGACTTCATTCTTTTTGTATCCCTGATTTTTATCGGCAATTTTTGCGGTACCCGTTTTTCCGGCAAATGAGTAGTATTTAGTTTGTAAGTGTTTAGCAGTTCCATTTTGCACAACACCCTCAAGGAGCAATTTTATTTTTTCGAGAGTCCTTTCAGAACATATCCCGTTTTCCAAAACTTCAGGTTCAAATTCCTGAATCATCTTTCCGCGCTGATGAATACCTGAGATCAGGTATGGTTTCATCATTTTTCCATCATTCGCCACGGCATTATATAAAGTAAGAATTTGAAGCGGGGTCAATGTCATCTCATAGCCCACCGACATCCAGGGAAGGCTGATGCCGCTCCAGCCTTTATCTTTTGGACTCTTAATGATTGAACCCGGTTCTCCTTCGATTTCTATCCCAACTGTTTTGTCGAGCCGCAGTGCGCGCAAATGGTCAACGTACCTACTCGGGCTTGAGCCGTAGTATCTCTGCACAAGTTTGGAAATGCCAACATTGGAAGAAATCTCAAATGCCTCTTTCACCGAAACGAACCTGAAGTCGTGCTCTTCAGAATCATACATCTTCTTATCATGAAAACCGGTGACCCCTAACTCAAGATCAACGCTGTCGTTCAAGTCAACATAACCATCTTCGAGCAATGCAATAAGCGCTGCAAGTTTCAGCGTTGAGCCAGGCTCGGTTGCCTCACCAACAGCGTAGTTGTATTTCTCCCAATACTCCCCACCTTCGATTTTTCCAAGATTTGCGATGGCGCGAATTTTCCCAGTGCCCACTTCCATCACTACGACAGAGCCGTGATCAGCATTATATTTTTGAAGTGCCTTTAGCAACGCATTTTCTGCAACATCCTGCAAGTTGATATCCAGTGTGGTGACAACATCCTTACCATTTTCGGGCATGATCTCATTGTCATCATTCACCGGAATCCAGGTACCGCCAGCAATACGCTGCATTAACCGTTTACCACGAACGCCTACCAGTTGGTCATCATAGCTGCCTTCCAGTCCGACCGGCTTCACTCCTTCTCTGACATATCCAATGGTGCGGTGTGCCAGAATTTTGTAAGGCATCGTGCGCTTGTTGGTTTGAACGGTGATTAAGCCGCCTTTATATCTTCCCAAACGGAAAAGCGGCCATTCTTTTAGTTCCTGCAACTGAGGATAGGTGACATTCCTGTCGATCAGCAAATACCGGTTACCGGATCTTCTTGCATTCACTAACATCTGCTTGTAGTAACCAAAAGATTTATCCTGATTGAATTGCGAGAGGAGCAATGCCAGTGAATCAACGTTGTTGTAAAAAACTTTGTCGGTGAGCGCATCGGCATTCAGGTCAGCACGCACCTCGAAGTATGGTAACGAGGTCGCAAGCAACCGACCATCTTCAGACAGGATATTTCCTCTTTCAGCTTCGATTGGAAGATAGTCGGTTGTAAGGCTATCTGCGAGACTAACAAGGTACTCTCCCTGTGTGCGCTGAATGCGAAACGCCTGCATGATAATAGCGGCCCCGAGCAAGCATACCGCAAAAAATGCTACATAGATCCTTAATAATATGATGCGTTTGAAACTCATTCTTCAATAACAATCTTTTTCGGAGGGTCAACCAACTCTTGCAAGCCAATGGATTCAACCGCTTTAGCAACTTCGGTCTGCTTGCTTTTGTACATGAGTTCTGATTTGGCCGACATATAGTTCCATCGTACTTCCTTCAGCTCTGCCTTTATTTTGTCTATTTTCCTGACCGTGCTTTCTACCGAGTGTGTGTTGCTTATATAAATCATTGCCAGTACAACCAGGAAAAGGAAATAAGGCAGATTCGTTATAAGATTTTCTACACTCAGCATTTCGTTGAAGTCAAGCTTTACGAAGCTTTTTTGCAATGCGGCAAGTCTCGCTTTAATGCTCATATATATATTGTGGGCAAGAAGCAGGATTTTTCTCTCTGGCATCCCGCCTCTTGCCGCTTATTTTTAATTAACATTTACCCGCTCAGCCACTCTCAGCTTTGCACTCCTTGCCCGCTTATTCCTTTTTATCTCTGCCACCGAAGGAATGACCGGCTTTTTGGTTAACGCGCGAAAAGGTGCCTCATAGTTTCCGTAAACATCTTTTAGCATTTCACCTTTCACGTTTCCTGTTTTCATGAAATTCTTTACCATTCTGTCTTCGAGCGAGTGATATGAAATGATGGCTAACCTCCCCCCTTCACTTAATACCTCAGCCGATTGCTTCAGCAACTCTTCCAGCGCATCTAACTCACCGTTCACCTCGATTCGCAGCGCCTGAAAAAGTTTAGACAAATACTTGTTAGCATTTCCCTTTGTTAAAGACTCAACGATCGTTTTCAGATCAGCGCTGGTTTTGATCTTATTCAGCACACGAGCTTTAACAATGGCTCGTGCCAGTGTCTTTGAATTTTCGATCTCACCGTACTTTGAAAAAATTCTTACCAGATCGTCTTCACTATATTCATTCAGCACCTTGCTTGCAGTGAGGCCGGAAGATTTGTCCATCCGCATATCGAGTGGCGCATCAACACGATAGGTAAATCCGCGTGAAGCGGTGTCTATCTGATGGGAAGAAATCCCGAGGTCAGCAAGTATCCCATCAACAGGGATCAAATTGTGCAGTTGCAAGTATCGCTTCAAATGCCTGAAATTCTGTTGTATTAAAATCAAGTTCCCCGATTGCTCCGGTTGCTCTGCCGCGTCAGGGTCTGTATCAAACGCAACCAGCTTTCCGCTCTTCAACCTTTTCAATATTTCCCTTGAATGCCCTCCACCGCCATAAGTCACATCCACATATATTCCATCAGCCTTTATATTCAATGCCTCTCTACATTCCTCAAGTAAAACCGGCTCATGGCTTATCATTCTCCGTTTTTTTATCACCCATGACCAACTCTGCCAGTTCTTCAAACTGATCCGAATCGAGCGACATCAATTTTTCGTAGTTCTTCGGATTCCACATTTCAATCACATTGATCCGTGCAGCAAGCAACAAGTCGCCTTTAATGCCACCATACTCCAACAGGTGCTTTGGCAGCAACATCCTGTCCGATCCATCTAATGCCAACTCTGTTGCCCCGCGATAGAAGTAGCGGACGAACTCACGGTTTTGCTTATTGAATGTGTTGAGCTGATTGACCCGTGCAGTTATTTTTTCCCACTCGTCAAACAACAAGGCACTTCTCAAAACCACGATTGATGACAAAGCGCCCGTTGATAGCCGGATCGAGCTGCTTTTTGAGCGCTGCGGGAAGTTTTAACCTTCCTTTATCATCAATGCTACATGGGTATTCTCCGAGAAATCCTGCCATTTGTCTGCTGAAGTGCGGGGCTAATTTATAAATAGTTCCACAATTTACCACTTTTTCCCACAAAATGTTTGTGGAAATTTTTCAACACGATTTTAACAGCGTCAACACGTCACCATTGAGCTTTAAAAAGCAAGGGTAGAAAAGGAGAAAAACTGGAAAGGAAGACTTACTTGGAAGGGGAAACCGTAAGTATGAACTCAGGCAAAAACCTGATCATTCTTGTTTTGTAAAATCTCTTTAAATGCCTTGGCCTTAAGCAGACACTCCTCATATTCTTTTTCGGGATCGGATTCTGCGGTGATCGCGCTACCGACATGATACGAGAGATAACGGTTGGCGCTATTATATAGCAGCGAACGGATGACGACATTAAAATCAAAATCTCCATTGGGCGTGATGTAACCGATAGCACCGGAATACAACCCGCGCTTTGAACTTTCATACCGCTCGATCAATTGCATCGCGCTGACCTTAGGGGCGCCAGTCATTGATCCCATAGGGAAAGCATTCCTGATCGCATCTACAAAATGAATGTCTTCACAAAGTGTCCCGGAAACGGTTGAAACCATTTGATGCACTTGCGGGAACGATTTGATTCCGAACAATTCATCCACCTGCACGAAACCCGGCTCACAGCTTCTTGAAAGATCGTTCCGCACGAGATCAACGATCATCACATTTTCTGAACGTTCCTTCTTACTATTAATAAGACTATGATACTTTAAAACATCGTCAGCACCTTGGCCTCTTGGCGCTGTTCCCTTCATTGGCATTGAGAGCAGTTTGCTTCCGCTCTTTTTCAAAAACCGCTCCGGGCTTGAACTCATCACATAATTGCCATCGAATTTGAAGTAAGTTGAAAAAGGAGCCTGGGCTACTGCATTTAGTTGACTAAAAACCTGCAGCGGCTCGATCCTGGCATTTTCTGAAAAAAACTCCTGGCAGAAGTTCATTTCATAAATATCACCTCGCCTGATGTGAGTGAGAATTTTTTCTGCTGTTTTTAAATATTCGGATTTTGAAATGCGGGAGGTAAGTTCAAGGTGCGAATAAGGGGATTGCTTCGCTCGTGTCTCGCTCGCAATGACGGAAGCTATAAGCTTTTCTGACCGCTGGTCTGGACCATGAACGGTTACATGCGATTCAAAAATCTCAATCACCCATTCCGGCTGAAAGAAAAAGAGATCGGGGAAATTTAATCCATCATGATTTTGAGATGACAAATCTTCGATCTCATTTTTGAGATCGTATCCCAAGTAGCCGAAGATCCAGTCTTTCTTTGAGTCGAAAACCTTTTTTAAACCACTGAAGGCATCCCCTGAGTTTAAGCAGAGTGTATCCTGGCTGCCACAAGCAATTAAGGCTTCATAAGTCTGATGCGCATAGCCTTTATAACTATTATTGTCACAATAAATAACTGTCTGGAAATTCTTATCCGCCCACTCTAAAACCTGTCGTTTGAATTTGTTGATATCGGCAATTACCAGATCAAAGGTATGCCTCATACTTCGGCAGGCTGCTTCCTGAGGATGAGCTGGTTTCTGTGCGGGCCGCTGGAGATCATCGTGACAGGAACTGACAGATAATCTTCAAGCACTTCTACAAAATTTGCCAGCGCACCGGGCAACTCATCAAAGACGTGCATGTCATCAATCTTCTGTTTCCACCCGGGAATGGTTTTGTAAACCGGCTTAGCTTCCGTCAGACACAGATCAAAAGGAAGCTCGGTAGTTGTTTCGCTGCCGATCTTGTAGTGAGTGCATACATTTATCTCGTCAAAATCATTCAGCACATCCGCCTTTGTAATGATCAACTGCGTAAGCCCGTTGAGCAGGCTTGCATATTTCAATGCAGGAAGATCAATCCAGCCGCAACGCCTCGGGCGACCGGTTGTCGCACCGAACTCACCACCGATTTTCCTGATCTTCTCACCTGTTTCATCCATCAGTTCAGTGGGGAACGGACCACCGCCAACTCGTGTGCAATAAGCTTTAGAAATTCCAATCACTTCATTGATGCTTGTCGGTGGAATTCCCAATCCTTTACATGCAGACGCAGAAATCGTGTTTGAAGATGTTACATAAGGATATGTACCAAAATCAATATCGAGCATCGTACCCTGGGCGCCTTCCGCAAGAATATTTTTTCCGTTCTTCAATTCTTCATTCACATAATACTCAACATTCATCAACTTCAATGAACGCAACGCTTCAATTCCCTCAAACCATTGTTCTTCCATTTCTGTGACGTCACCTTTGTAGTCATAGGTTTCCATCAGGCGGAAATGTTTTTCCTTGAGGTAATTATATCGTTCCCTGAAATTCTTAACCGAAATATCTCCAACCCGAAGGCCATTCCTTCCGGTTTTATCCATGTATGCCGGACCAATTCCACGAAGTGTTGAGCCAATTTTCTCTTCTCCTTTTTTAGCTTCTGAAGCTGCATCTAACTGCTTGTGAGTCGGCAGGATAAGTTGCGCACGGTTTGAGATAATAAGATTTGAAACATCAGCGCCCGTTGCTTTTACCCGTTCAACTTCTTTTTTCAGGGTGATCGGATCAATCACCACTCCGTTGCCAATTATGTTGATGACATTCGGATGGAAAATTCCGGAGGGAATGGTATGCAGAACAAAGGTTTCTCCATTCACTTTCAGCGTATGCCCGGCATTAGGGCCACCCTGAAACCTTGCAACAATATCGTAGTTGTCTGCAAGATAATCTACAATCTTACCTTTCCCTTCATCACCCCATTGAAGACCCAATAATACATCAGCAGCCATTCTTCCTTAGTTCAATTTTGTATTTAGAATTTGAATTTACTTTTTGCTTCCTCCAGCGACTCCGCAATGCTGAAAACCGATGCCAGCTTAGTGATATTCAAGAGGTTGCTTACCTGTTCGGGAACATTTATCAGCACTAAGTCACCCCCGCTTTTTCTTGCCTTCAGCAAGCATGTGAGCAGCATCCCCAGGCCTGAGCTATTAATAAATTTCAGCAAGCCCATGTCCACTATAAAATTTACTTTCCCTTCCTGCACCAGCCCGCTTACTTTGTCTAAGATCTCCCGCGTTTGCACATCGGCTAAAAGACTTCCTTTCAGCGTCACTACGGAAAGATTCTTCTCGGCATTTATTGTGAAATCCATAATTATCCGTTTATCACGGCTCTCTGTTTAGTAACCATTGCATTTGGACAATTTTGTCTTTCGCAGTGGCCATGCAAAATTAGTGAATGGCTGGAAATTTTAAATTGTAGCAGTTCTCCGATTTTGGTTTGAATCTGCTGAATTCGAGGATCACAAAATTCCAATACCTGGTTACAATCCATACAGATCAAGTGATCGTGCTGGCTGTAATGGTATGCTTTTTCATACTGAGTTTGTTGATTCCCGAACTGATGTTTCTTTATCAAATCACACGCAACCAGTAAATCGAGCGTATTGTAAACCGTTGCACGGCTTACGTTGTGCCTCTTTTTCTTTAGATCAAGAAAAAGTGTTTCCGCGTCAAAATGATCATTACGGTTGTAAATCTCTTCAAGTATTATAAACCGCTCCCTCGTTTTTCTTTGTTTGTGCAGCTCAAGATAATCAGAAAAAACCCTGTGAACATCTTCCAGAAAATCGGTTTTACTTTCAGTCATTGCAATGAAGATAAACAAATTCATGCAGGTGACACCTGGGCCACCGGAACATCCTGCTCAATTGCCTGCATGATATCTCCAAGAAGAATTGCAGGTTCATTGTCATAATCAATACTCAGTGGCGGTTTAAATCTCATCTTCAACCGGCTTCCCGGTTTTTTAATTTTCAAACCCGTTTTATCAAAGGCATGATTGAAGCCTTCAATCACCATTGGGATCACAGTTGGTTGAAATTCCCTGACTATGTGTGCAGTGCCGATTCTGCCCGGTGCCTTTGGCTTGGTCGTTCCCTGCGGAAAAGTCACCACCCAGCCATTTTTCAATCCTTTTCCTACTCTGGCAATATCTTCAGGATCAAGCGGCCGTCTCACTTCTCGTTCTCCCTCTTTCCACGTGCGTTTCACGGAAATGGCACCGGCATACGCCAGCAGTTTAGGTATTAATCCCG
>CAYOYI010000085.1:0-12076 GCA_964408105.1 uncultured Chitinophagaceae bacterium
TAAGGATAGAGAATATACCGAAGCCGGGGCTGAAATTGCTTTTGACCCGCAGAAAGTTTTTGAAGCGGAGATTATCTTGAAAGTTGCCCCTCTGTCTGAGGAAGAACTTGGTTTTATGAAGATGCGGCAGATACTGATCTCCCCTATTCATCTTCCAACTATCAAAGACGATTACATCCTGAAATTGATGAACAAAAAGGTTACCGCGCTGGCTCTGGAATATATGAAGGATGAAGCGGGAACTTTTCCGTTCGTTCGGTCAATAAGCGAAATAGCGGGGAGTGTGGTTATCGTCATCGCTGCAGAATATTTGAGTAATGCCAACAACGGCCAGGGCATTTTGCTTGGCGGCATCTCAGGCGTTCCACCGGCTAAGGTTATAATTCTTGGAGCCGGAGTGGTTGGTGAATCTGCAACACGCGCTGCGATCGGCCTGGGCGCTGAGGTGAAAATATTCGATAACAATATTTACAAGCTGATGCGCCTGCAAAACAATATTGGCAGGAAGCTTTACACCTCGACTATTTATCCGGATGTGCTGCTGAGAGAAATAAGCACGGCTGATGTCGTTTTGGGCGCAATTCATTCTGAGTCCGGTCGCTCCCCTGTTATCGTAACAGAGGAAATGGTTTCTCAAATGAAAAGAGGGGCGGTAATTATTGATGTAAGCATTGATCAGGGCGGGGTTTTTGAAACTTCAGAAGTTACAACTCACGAAAAACCGACTTTCACCAAGTACGATGTGATTCACTATTGTGTCCCGAATGTTGCCTCACGCGTTGCTAAAGTGGCTTCCTACGCAATCAGTAATATTCTATACTCACGATTGCTGAAATCAAGCGAATACGGTGGATTTGAGAAATTTCTTTATCATGATGCCGGCTCACGACATGGGGTATATATTTATCACGGAAGCCTCACGAATAAATATCTGAGCGAAAAATTCAACCTCAAGTACACGGATATTGATCTGCTGTTTACGGCTGCTATTTAGAGAGTATCAACGAATGACAGTGACATTCCCATACTTCATCACCTCTCTTCCGTTATTGCAACCCGCAGTTAAGTAATAAACGTAAACTCCCTGCACGACATAATTGGTCGCATCCTTTCCCCAGTAATCATTGCTGTTGAAACCATTCCATCCGGCCGGGTAATTTCCATCCCAGCCTTCATTGAGTTTCTGACCGGAATAAACTTCATTTCCCCAGCGATCGAAAACTTTGAAATCTTTCAGGGTAATTGCATTGGCAGTACGAATAAAAAGCTTGTCGTTCACTTCATCACCATTCGGGCTGAAAGCATTCGGAACAAAAATATCATCACCGCAATTCTCCGTCACCTTAACGTGAACCGAATCACTTGCCCGGCATCCGTTTTCATCAAATACCGTGGCAACATACATTGTTGAAAGATCAGCAATAAACGATGTTGTCTGACAATAGTAACAATCAACTTCATTGCTGGGAAACCAATTGTACGCCCTGATGGATGAATACGATGACATGTGGAGCTGAACGCGCTCTCCGGCATATACATGCTGATCCTGCCCGGCATAAACATCAGGAAGATCATGAACCTTGATAAACAGGCTCATGGTATCAGACCTGCAAGTTTTACTGCTGACAATCACGGTTATTTCGACATCGTTTGCCGGAGTAATATTTTGAGTCAATGAATTCTGGTTGCTAAACATGTTCGCAGGAATCCATTTAACGCTGTATCCATTTGAGCTTGCCTGCTCAACCTGCAACTCCAATTCAACTGATTGTCCATTACAAACTCCGTTATCTCCAAGCAATGAAGCCTTAACCTCTTCGATCACATCAATCCTAACCGTATCGGTTCTTTCACAGCCGTAATCATTGGATGCAGTTACAACATATGTTATTGAATCAGTTGGTGCGGCAACCGGACTTAGTAATGTTGCATCATCCAAATAGAGTGGCGGACTCCATTGGAAGCTGTTCGCAGAAATTGCAGCAGTTAGCAGGTTCACAGATTCACCCTTGCAAATCGTGATGTTTTCAATAGTCTTTATTTCAGGATTCTGACGAACCACTATCGCAACTGAATCACTGTAAATACATCCGTATATATCGGTAGCAATCACACTATACGTAATGTCGCTGTTTGGCGCAGCCTCAGGATTTTCACAAGTCACGCAGCTTAATCCGGTGGGCGGAGACCAGAAATAAGACGCTGCACCTTCAGCATTTAAAGACATTTGTTCTCCGAGACAAATATCTCCCGAGCCGGAAAGTTTTAATTGACTTTCAGGGTACACAACAACTGTTATATAGTCAAAGGAGTTGCAACCGTATTCATTAACAACTTCCACCTGGTATATGGTGGAAGTATCCGGGCTGGCAATTACGGATGGTGTATTCGTAAAGTCAAGCCCCTTTGGCGGTGACCAAAAATACCCGGTGCCGCCACCTGCTGTTACTTGCACTGATGTTCCCGGACAAATTGCGGCATCCTCTGATGTTTGCACAGCGGGCAGCGGATTCACAGTGACTCTGACTTTGGAAGAGTTCGAACAACCATTTGCTGAAAATCCTGTCACCGTGTATTCAATGGTTGATGCAGGCATTGCAACCGGAGAAGAAGATCCTGGATCGTCCAGAAAAATTCCAGGAATCCAGGAATATGAGATTGCACCGGACGCATTTAAAGTAATACTATCCCCGGAGCATATTTCCTCATCGCCACTAACGACCACAACAGGATTTGTAAGAACTGTAACCGCAGATTGGTCGGTTGCTTCACAGCCATTTGTGTTTATTGCCGTCAGCGTGATGTTGAAAATTCCGCTGTCAACAAATGAATAAACCGGATTTTGATTTATGGACAAAAATCCGTCACCGAAATTCCAAAGCCATTCTACCGGGAAAGAATCCGTATCAAACGAAGCAGTGAAAGTGAGATGCTCGCCTTCACAAACTGTTGAATCCGACAAGTTGATCTGCGCTTCCATATAGCTCACGTCAATGTGAATCGTGTCACGGCCTATACAACCCAACCCGTCAGTGACTTTTACAACATAATCCATATCATCCTGAGGAAATGCGTAAGGATTAGAACAATTATTACAGGACAAATAGTTACCTGGTGTCCATTCATATTGTACCCCGCCCGAAAGCTGAAACGACAAGCTATCACCGCGGCACAGAATCCTATCCTGCGAACCATTAATAACCGGAAAGACCAATAAGCGGAGCATAATTATACTATCACAAGAATGTATTGTGCTAAGCGTATCCAAATAAACTCCGGCAGATTTATAAACCAATGAACCGACAACAACGCTGTCACCCTTGCAAAGGACAGTGTCAATAACAGTTAAAGGCACAGGAAAAACGGTGAGGTCTGTAGTTACAATGCTGTCACAACCGTTCGCGGCAAGAAAGGTATCAGCATAAATTCCTGAATTGGCGTAAACAGAATTCCCGATTGCAAATTGCTCACCTCCGCAAATGCTGGCATACTGAAGCCGGTACTCTACTTCCAAAACGGTCAGGTTAGTTATAATAATGCTGTCACAACCAAGTGATGAAGACATGGTGTCATAAAAAATTCCTGTTGTGTTGTATATAGAACTTCCAATCGTAAAATTTTCACTCTCGCATATTACCGGGTCAAGTATTATGTATTTTAAAGGGTGAACAACAAGAGATACCTCAACAATACTGTCGCAACCATTTGATTTAACCAGTGTATCACGATAAGTCCCGTTGAAGCGGTAAACTGAGTTGCCTACCACGAAGCTGTCGTTCTCACATATCTCCGAGCTGATTGAATTAAACGAAACAGGAAGGACGGCAAGATTTAAAGTCACTATACTGTCGCAACCGGTTGTTGCAATCAAAGTGTCAACATAGATTCCGCTAATTGAATAAGCGGAATTTCCTACGCTGAAATGCTCTCCATAACAAATTGCTATATCTATGGTTACATAATCAGGATTGATAACGGTAAGATTTGTAGTAATAACACTATCGCAGCCGTTTGAACGGACAAGTGTGTCGGAATAAGTCCCGCTTGAGGAGTAAACTGAATTTCCTACCGCCACCGTTTCTCCCAAACACAATACGGGACTAATTGAAGTGAAAGTGGGATATCGAACAATTACGGTTGTGATCACAACGCTATCGCAGCCATAGGAACCAATCAGAACATCGTTGTAAGTTCCAGAATTATAGTAAACAGAATTTCCGACCACAACACTGTCGCCATCACATATTATCTGATGTAAATTTTCAACCGGTATCGGTAAAACCGTCAGGTTTAAAGTCACGATGCTATCGCAGCCATTTGATCCGAGCACCGTATCAACGTAACTTCCACTGCCGGTATAAATAGAAGTTCCAACAATTACAAATTCTCCTGCACAGACAGAACTATCCAGTATAACATGTGATTTCGACTTGACAACAAGATTGGTCTGAATGATACTGTCACAGCCGCTTGCCGCGATCAATGTGTCAAAGTAAGTTCCGGTTGATGAGTACATAGAACTGCCTACCATAAAATTTTCTCCGTAACAAATTGAAGGATTGAGTGTGACATACTTAGGATTAATCACATTGAGGCTGGTCGTTATTACGCTATCGCATCCGTTGTAGCCTACCAAGGTGTCACGGTATGTTCCGATTGAGGAATACACGGAGCCGCCTGTGACAAAAGTTTCTCCTAAACATATTGAAGGATTAATGGTGTGGTAAACGCGGCTGCGCACCGTCAGAGATGTCACAATGATGCTGTCACATCCATTTGTTTTGATCAACGTGTCAACGTAAGTACCGGCATTGTGGTAAACTGAACTGCCCACAATCACACTGTCTCCTTCACAGATGTCCGCATTTAAAGTATCAATAGAAATCGGCTGCACGGTAAGATTAAGTGTTACCATACTATCACAGCCATTCGAGCCCGTAAGCGTGTCGAGATAAGTGCCGCTACTGCTATAAGTTGAGGTTCCAATCACAACAACTTCTCCGTAACAAATAGTGCTGTCCACAGTTGAGGCTGACAAAGGCAGCACAATCAAGTCAGTTCTTACAATGCTATCGCAGATTCCAGGAATACCGATTGTATCATAATAGGTCCCGGGAACGGAATAGTAAGAATTCCCTACTCTGAATGTTTCACCATCGCAGATTGTCGGAGTCAAATTGACGAAAAGCGAATCAGCTATTGTCAGATTGGTAGTGACGATGCTATCACAGCCAAAAATCGTGATCAGACTGTCAACGTAAATCCCCGTGGAATCATAAACCATGCTGCCTATAGTGAATGTTTCTCCGTAACAAAGAGCAGGGTTTAAAACGGTATGATATGGATTGTGAACCGTTACTGAAATTATCAGAATACTATCGCAACCCTTAGTACCGATCAGGGTATCATGATAAGTTCCAGAATTGTAATAAGCATTTCCATTTAAAACCACACTATCTCCCTGACATATATCGAAACCCAATGATTGAGATAAAACAGGAAGAACACTGAGATTCAGGGTAACTATGCTATCGCACCCATTTGCTGCAATAAGAGTGTCAATGTAATTTCCACTGCTTGAATAGACAGAACTGCCAACAACAAAATTCTCTCCCTGGCATATCGCTACATTTATTGTTTCATACGACAAAGTGCGAACGCTAAGATTTAATTGAACAATACTATCACAGCCATCTGCTGCAGTCAGGGAATCAACGTACGTTCCAGCCAATGAGTAATTTGAACTGCCAACGGCAAAATTTTCTCCGTTGCAAATTGAAGTATCAATAGTCAAATGCTTGGGAGCAATCACAGTCAAATTGGTGGTCACAACACTATCGCAGCCGTTAACTCCAACCAGCGTATCTTGATAAGTTCCGGTTGTATTATACACTGATGCGCCAACCGTGATGCTATCACCCAAACAAACAATTGGATTAATTGTAGTGTAGACAGGATTACGCACTGTTACCGTTGTGAGCACCACGCTGTCGCAGCCATTCGAACTAACCAGCACATCGTTAAATGTTCCCGCATTGTGATAAACGGAACTCCCAACCGTCACACTTTCGCCAAGACAAACGCTTATATTCTGCCACTCTACTTTAATTGGCAGCACCGTTAGATTTAAAGTCACGATGCTGTCACAGCCATTTGCAGCAACAAGAGTATCAACATAACTTCCAGCGCTGCTGTAAACCGAAGTCCCGACAATCACAAAATCTCCGGGACAAATTGAACTGTTCAAAATCACATGCGATTCCGGCTTGACTGCCAAGTTAGTTTGAATGATACTATCACAACCGCTAGCAGAGATCAAACTGTCAACGTAAGTTCCGGTGCTCACATAAACAGATGCGCCTACCGAAAAAGACTCTCCGGGACATATCAGGATATTGACGGTGTCATAGTTCGGTTGAAACACCTGAACAGAAGTAGTGATTATACTGTCGCAACCATTGTATGCACTTAAGGTGTCCAAATATGAACCTGTAGTTTGATAAACCGAATTTCCAACAACTACGCTGTCTCCGTAACAAATACTTACCGATAAGTTGGTTGAAATGGCTGCGGGTTCCGTTATCTGCACCGTATCAATCACAACACCACATTGCGATGCAACCGAAGCATCTGTAACCGTCACAATATATGTCCCGGCTTTTAGTCCGGTGATGGTTGCAGTGGTTTTCGGTGGAATTGTATTCCACAAATAAGAAAAGCTCCCATTTCCTCCGCTGGCAGTTGCCGTTGCCGTTGCATTACTGCCACCATAACAATAAAGAGGCGTTGATGACATGCTGACCGAAACCGTGCGCTCAACATAAATCGTGTATGCATACGAATTGCTTCCATAAAGGGGACACGCATTATCCTGAACGGTAACAAGAAAATTATGATCTCCGACATGTTGCGGTCCGGGGGTCCAGCAAAATGTTCCGGTTGGGCGTGGAGAACCGCTTGTTGTGAAAGTCGCTCCCGCAATGGCATTGTTCCAATTCAGTGTGAGTATCTGACTTGCATTAGCATCATTTGTAGAAATCGTGAAGCAATTATTTTGTCCGCTGCAAAATGTTGTTGTATAATTTAAGGTACCATTCACTCCCGTGGCTGTGGGCAGATTGTTTCCACAAGGAATTATCACAAACTGCATATCGCGCATAGTGGAACCGATCAAAACTCCGTTGCGGTATTCATCTACTTTCACCGTGATGACGGCATTTTGACTGCTCGAAGGGGTAAACACAATCTGTCCTGTCAAGGCATTGATTGAAAAACCTCCGCTGGTAAACAAGGGGTTGCCTGGATTAAAAACTCCAACATATGGAATGTTGGATGAAGGGTTATGCAAAGGGTTGATAGAAGTATAAACTAATGAATCTCCATTCGCATCAATTGCACCATGGTTATAAGACACCTGCTGGTTGGTGCAGATGTACGGCACCGGTAGCTTAGTGAAAACCGGTGAACTGTTACAAAATCCCCCGGTGTTATTCAATCTGGCTTCAACATAAAGGTCTTGATTGCCGGGATTAAACAGATTGGTGATTGCGGCATTCCGGCAGCACAGGTCATAGCTGATGACCCAATCAGTACATTGCGCAGGCAAAGTGACGTTTCGCGAATAGATATACTGCTCGATACCAGGCAACGAGCCTCCGTTGCAGGTACTGTTGTTTATTTGCCCGGGACACAATACTTCCACCTCATCGCTGCTTTGCAGAAAAAGCGTTCTGGAGAAACTTTGACCACAGGAAGCTGAGCTTATTGTGACGCTTGGGCTATTCGGAGCATTCACTCCGGAGCAGTCCCGGTAAAAATTAAGTGTGATACGATATTGATTACCGCTGATACACTGATACGAAAGATCAGCGCCTACGGCATGTGAGGCGAAAGCCTCATTGTAAATGCAACAAACGAAAACAAACCCAATCCCGCAAAATCTACCCATCCACTCCCGTTTCGTTATGAAATCGGGGACTCAGTTATCATGTACGTAAAATCACGGATAGTGTTTAGGTTCTTAAGCTTTTGCTCAGGCCCATGACAAAGTAACCTGAAAGCCTTTTTGGTGCTAACTTTAGGGTTCCTTAAACGGCTGAAAATTCCCTTAGGAAATTCTATGTCCCAATTCCCTAAGAATTTTCCAACAATGTGGAAAATTCAAAGGAGCAAAGGATGACGTTTACACTATTTTGGGACGTTTTTATAAGGATATAAACCAAACCACAACGTGAAACTAACAACACTTAATCTCAAGGGATTTAAGAGTTTCCCTGAGAAAACCTCTATCCACTTCAATCAGAATATCACCGGTGTAGTCGGGCCCAACGGTAGTGGCAAATCCAACATTGTTGATGCCATTCGCTGGGTGCTGGGCGAGCAGAAGACCAGCAGCCTTCGCTCAGAAAAGATGGACAACCTCATTTTCAATGGTGCCAAGCAAAGAAAGGCGTCCGGACTTGCCGAAGTTTCACTGACATTTGAGAACAATAAAGGATTGATCCCCAGCGAGTTCAAAGAGATCACTATTACCCGCATATTACATCGTGATGGCGAAAGCGAGTACAAACTCAATAACGTTTCCTGCCGCCTGAAGGACATCACTGGCCTGTTCATGGATACAGGTGTAGCGAGCGATTCATACGCGATCATCGAGCTCAAGATGATTGACGAGATACTGAACGATCGTGAGAATTCTCGCAGAAGGTTGTTTGAACAGGCTTCCGGTATTTCCAAGTATAAGATCCGTAAGAAGGAAACCATGAATAAGCTGGCGCTTACCGACACCGACCTTTCGCGTGTCGAAGACCTTCTGTTTGAGATCGGAAACAATCTAAAGGAACTGGAGGCTCAGGCAAGAAAGGCAAAGCGTTTCCAGGCTCTTAAGGAGGAGTATAAAGCACTCAGCCTCGAACTGGCAAGAATGCAGGTAGCGCGTTATCGCGATACTTCAATGGACATTGAAAAAGAAAAACAGGAACAGGACGACAAAAAGCTGGCTATCGAAACGCAGGTCTCTCAATTGGAAGCTGAAATCGCAAGGCAGAAAACCGATCTGATTGAAAAAGAAAAGCACCTTACTTCGCGCCAGAAGGAATTAAATGAGCTTATCAACTCCATCACTAAGAAGGAAAGTGAGAAGAACCTTGCTACCGAGCAGGTTCGTTTCCTGAAGGAAAGAATAACACAACTTCAAAAACAGGTGACGGATTCAGAATCAGGAATCGTCAATCATACAGCAAAGCTTGAAGAAATCAATGAAAAGCGGATCGCACAAAAGGCAAGCCTTGAAGCATTTGTTCAGGAATTAGAGGCAAAGCAAAATGAAGTTGCCGGAGTAAAACAGCAAAACGACCAGCTAAAATCTGAACTCGATGCACTTCGTGAATCCAATCAGAATGTAGAAAAGCAGGTGCATGACCTGGAGAAGAAAGTTGCCATCAACGCTGCCGAAAAGGAAAATCTTTCATCTGCTATTTCACAAAACACTTTCAAGAACGAAGAGCTGCAAACCCAGATTACGCAGTTACAGCAGGATGCCGACAGCGTGAAGTCAGGGATTGACAACAAGAAAGTTGAGCTTGATAACTTGTTGGGTGAAGAGAACAAATTGCAGGAAGAAACCGAACGCACCACAAACGAGCTCCGCGAGCTGGAGCAAACGCTTTCAAAGGAAAGCCGAAAGCTTGACTCTAAAAAGAACGAATACAGCCTCAATAAGAGCCTTGTTGAAAGCCTGGAAGGATTTCCTGAATCTATCAAGTTCCTCAAGAAGAAATCCGAAAGCGCAAAGGAAGCACAATTGCTTTCAGATATTTTCTACTGCGATGAAAAATACCGTGCAGCCATCGAAAACTATCTCGAGCCGTTCCTGAACTATTTCGTGGTTGACAATCCCGAGTCTGCTTATGACTCCATCAATCTGCTTTCAGATGCTTCCGTTGGTCGGGCAAACTTCTTCATGCTGAGCAAGTTTGAAAACTATCAGCACAACCCAAAACAGAATATTCCTAATGCCGTTTCTGCGATGGAAGTAATCGAGATCGAGGACAAGTATGTGAACCTTGCGGCATTCCTGCTTGATAATGTTTATCTCCTCCCCGAAAATAATTTCAGCGAACTCACGGTGGAAGATGAGAAAACTGTTCTCCTCTCCTTCAATGGAAAATACGTCCGCACGTGGTATTCGCTTTCCGGTGGTTCGCTCGGGCTGTTCGAAGGCATGCGTCTTGGCAGGATCAAGAACCTCGACAAGCTGAAAGATGAGATCACCTCTCTTGAGATCCAGGTGAAAGATTATGAATCACAAATTGAAACCCTGCAACAAAAGGTCACGGAGCTTAAGTCTTCTTCCAAGCAGCAGGTAATTCAATCCATCCGTGAAGAGCTTGGAACTACAGGCCAAAAGCTCGTTTCACTCCTTACCAAGATTGAGAACTTCCAGGGCTTCATCACCGAGAACAATTCTAAGAACACAGGCATTGAAACCCGCATAGCTCAGCTCGAAACAGAAAATGTTGAATGGAAAACAAAGCTGGACGAATTGCTTGCGGTAAAAACAAAAGGCGGTGACGATTATGAGCAGCTTTCCGCACGTTTCAACAGTGTGAGTGAATCGCTTGCGCAAAGCACGGGAGCTTACAACGAAAAGAATATTGAATTCCACCGCCAGCAAAACCTGCTCAACTCGCTCGAGCAGGAAGCCGGTTTCACAGAGCGGCAGATCGGTGAACTCAAGGCCCGTATTGAACAAGCTCAGCAAGAGATAAAAATTGACGATGAGAAAGCCGCTATACAGCAGCAAAAAGCAGAAGCGCTCGAGCAGGAACTCATTTCTGGTTATTCCGAAAAAGAAAACTTCGAGAAAACACTCAGCGAAGTAGAAACACAATACTACGATGCCCGCGGTGCTATCAATGAGTTGGAAGAGCAACTCAAAACGTTGCAGAAAAACCGTGCACACATCGACCTCCTCCTCAGCGAGATCAAAGACAAGTCAACCGAGCTGCGCATCGAGATGAATTCCATCCGCGAAAGGCTCGCGGCAGAATTCAACGTCAATCTCGACAACCTGCTCGAACAGCCAGCAGAAGCAGGCCTCATCGAAGAAGAAGTGCGCGAGAAAGCGCTGAAGATAAAGACACGCCTCGAAAACTTTGGCGAGATCAACCCGATGGCGGTCGAGGCTTATGAGGAAATGCAGAAGCGCTTCGAGTTCATCACCACACAGAAGAACGACCTCATCGAAGCCAAGAAATCACTGATGGACACCATCAGCGAGATCGAAGAAACGGCAAAGCAGCAGTTCATGGATGCCTTCGAAAAGGTGCGCGAGAATTTCCAGAACATTTTCCGCACGCTCTTCTCCGAGGAAGACACCTGCGACATGATCCTGCTCAACCCCGACAATCCGCTCGAGTCTGAGATCGAGATCATCGCAAAGCCCAAGGGCAAGAAGCCGCAAACCATCAACCAGCTTTCCGGTGGCGAAAAGTCGCTCACCGCGCTGGCGATACTCTTCTCGCTCTACCTGCTCAAACCCGCACCGTTCTGCATTCTCGATGAGGTGGATGCCCCGCTTGACGATGCCAACATTGACAAGTTCAACAAGACCATCCGCCACTTCTCGAAAGATTCGCAGTTCATCCTCGTCACGCACAACAAGCAGACGATGTCATCGGTTGACGTCATCTATGGCGTCACGATGCCCGAGATGGGCGTCTCGAAAGTGGTACCCGTTGATTTCAGGAGCCTGAACTGAGATTGGGATTGGTGGTGGCGCGTACGTGCCTCGCTGCTTCATCACATTGTTTGGTAGCGCTCATTTCAGAAGTTCAGTACTTACTAATACCGTCATTCTGAGGAAGGCTTTGCGACCGAAGAATCCCCCAATTCAAACTGTCATGCCTCAATGCCATCGCTTCGCCTCTGGCGAGTGATCTTTATTATTCAGCCTCAGGCTGATTCATGAATAAATCAAAAACGGCAGGATGCCTCAGCATAGCTCACACTCGGCAGAGCCGAGCCTTTAGATTTGTTTCCAGTAATTTAATTCAAAAGAAAAGCAGAGGTGAAC
>CAYOYI010000086.1:0-7509 GCA_964408105.1 uncultured Chitinophagaceae bacterium
CTCACATAGCGGCAGTTCTCATAAGAAAAATCAGGTCAGGTTACCCAGGCAGTTACCTTTTCCCGGTTGGACTGGGAGCAAATTGGCATTATTTCCCTTGTGTGTTGAATCTTCATGAGCTTGAAGGAACCGGATTTCTGGCGGTCAGTTTTGAACCGGTAGAACGCGTGGAGGTTCCGGTGGAGATTTCAGATAGTGAACTCACCTATGATTTTATCTCAGATGAGGGTATGTGGGTAATAACACCGGATGTGCAGCCATCCGGAGGTTGGTATGACATCAAGTTGGGCATCGCCAACATACCCCTTCTTGCCGACAATTTGTTTGGAATCGTAAAAAGGGAAAGGGGTGAAGGGGCTCATTCATGGAGAGGTGATTTCGGAAACAGAAACGCCTTTGGAGGAGAAGGCCGAAAGACATCAGATGGTTATGCGCTTGTAAAATATTGCACTGAATTTTCCGAATTCGCCATTGCAACCGCGGGCGGCACTGCTATTCCAATTGAACTTTTGGATTTTAATGCCACCATTAATGATGGGGTGGTTGAACTGGCCTGGGCTACAGCTACTGAGATTGACAACGATTATTTCACAATTGAAAAGTCAAATGGAGAAGACTTTAAGGAGGTAGCGGTTGTTCACGGACAAGGAAACAGCTCAGTTGAAAATAAATATAACATCAGAGATGAACATCCTTTCGCAGGCACATCTTACTATCGTCTTAAACAGACTGATTTAAGCGGAAATAGCTCCTACTCGCAATCAGTAAGCGTTCATAATGATAGCCGTAATGCCGAAATAGCTTTTTTTCCTAACCCGAGCGAAGGTGTATTTAAAGTGAAATTTCTCTCACCTGTTACTGCCGCTGAAATTGTGATTTATAACCAGCACGGGACGGTCAGTTTTGTCAAAAGCTTTCCCAAACTGGATAAATCACATTCCATCACGATCAATTTGAAGCCTGAGTTGCCGTCAGGCATTTACTACATGCAGATTTCCAGCGGGGCTAATGACCTGACCCTCCAGAAGATAGTGATCGGTTGATCACTATCTGATCGCTTCTTAGCGATACGAAATTTCCGGAAATTTTTATTTGACATTATTTCGTGTCCCTTATACATTGCTTCATAAGTCGGTGTAGCGATTATGCTATTCTGAATTAAAATTCTTTTTCTTATGAAGCAGTTGATGAACTTCGGAGTGATAGTAATGGCATTATGCTGTTCTCTCCATCTGAATGCCCAAAACGGGAAGTTGTGTTTTGAAAGTCCTACAAATCCTGAAAATGTCAACGCCCATATTCAATGGGTGGTTGAATCTGCTGTTGATACCAATACTCAAACGGTAAAGATCAGGACTACCTTTTCCAGGAATTTTGTTGACAATACCTATGGAAGCAACGCTGTAGGCTGGCCTTCAGGGCACACCTTCAATAACCTAGTTGGTTCTGACCATTTGCAAATTTCCCTGATGGATGGAAACGGAGTTAAAAAACTGGAATTCAAGCTTGACTATATTTCAGCATCATCCACTTCCTCGGGGTATGCCTGCCTTGGAGTTATGGGTGGTGAAGGAAAGATACTTGTGGGAAGCGCAAGTTCCGTAATTGGTGCAACAACCTCTTTAGCTGAAAATTTTAACACGTTCGGTTATGTGCTCACCGCTAATTCTCCGGCAACGAATGCAAACTATGATCCCAATGCAACATATCCTAATTGGATATTCGATGTTTGGTATGAGGTAACCGTTGACCTTAATGCATTCGGTGCGGCAGGGTTTGGGTATCCGAATATCACCGGAGTACATGCAAGCCCAAGCAAAACCGGAAATAATTCGGAACTGGTAGAGCCAACCGAATGTCCAAGTGACCTCGAGCTGAACATCACGGCAAATTGCACACAGGATTGCAACGAAAGCATTGACTTGACTATCAATAGCATTGATGGTCCTTTTTCTATTTCATGGTCTAATGGCGCAAGCACCGAAGATATTTCAGGTCTTTGTGCAGGAACCTATTCGGTAACGGTTATCACCGCTGGTGGCGATACGTTAACCGCTTCTGCTGATGTTGAAGATTCAGAGTGCCCTCGCGGCCAACTTTGTTTTTCAAGCCCGACCAAGCCCGAGACCGTTAACGCTCACTCCGAATGGACTTATAATCCCGAAAACACTTTAACGATCCGAACCACTTTTTCCAAAACATTTGTTGACAATACTTATGGATCAAATGCCATTGGTTGGTCAGGTGGACACACTTTCAATAACCTGGTTGGGTCTGATAAATTACAGCTTGCGCTTTTCGATGCTTTGGGTTCAAAAAAGCTGGAGTTCAAGATGGATTACATAACAGCAACCAGTTCCGCGCCATCCGGTTATGCCAGTCTTGGTGTGACAGGCGGTGATGGCGGTATGATCGTTGGAAATGCTGGCATGGTGAAACATGTTACCACTTCGCTCTCAGAAAACTTTAATACATACGGTTACGTACTGACAACAAATTCACCTGCTACCGATGGAGCATATTCGCCCAATGCAACCTATCCGAACTGGATATTTGACGTATGGTATGAAGTAACCGTTGATCTGAGTGCTTTTGGTTCAGCAGGTTTTGGTCGCCCGATGATTGCCGAGGTGCATGCAAGTCCGAGCAAAACCGGAAATAACTCTGAACCTGTTGACTCAACCGAGTGCCCCAGGGATTTGAAAATAGAAATCACCGCGAACTGTGCCCAGGATTGCAGTGAGAGCATTAACCTTACTATTAACAGCACAGATGGACCATTCTCTATTTTGTGGTCTAATGGTGCAACAACGGAAGATATTTCAGGATTATGTGCCGGTGTTTATTCTGTATCGGTTATAACAGCTTCTGATGATACACTTACGGCCTCAGCCGAAATTTTAGATGCTGAGTGTCCGGGTGGTAATCAATGTTTTGCGAGTCCCACAAAACCGGAAATAGTAAATGCGCATTCCGAGTGGACTTATAATGGTGATGGCACGCTGACCATACGAACCACTTTTGCGAAGACATTTGTTGACAACACCTATGGTACCAATGTGATCGGATGGCCTGGTAGTCACACCTTCAGTAATCTGACTGGTTCAGACAAATTACAGTTAGGCCTTTATGACGCTAATGGCTCACTTAAAATGGATATCATAATTGACTACATTTCTTCTTCAGGAAACTTTCCTTCGGGATACGGTAGCCTTGGTGTAACCGGAGGTGATGGTAAGATACAACTTGGAAACGCAAGTGATGTTATTAGCGCAACAACTTCGCTGTCGGAAAATTTCAACACATTCGGATATGTGCTCACTACTAATTCACCTGCTACTAACAATAACTATGATCCGAATCCATCTTATCCTAATTGGATTTACGATGTATGGTATGAAGTCACTGTTGACCTCGATGCTTTTGGCGCGGCAGGTTTTGGATTCCCGAGGATAGCCAGTGTACATGCAAGCCCAAGCAAAACCGGCAATAATTCAGAGCCGGTTGATTCAGTAAATTGTCCATGTGATACTGACCTTGATTTATCAGCGAGCACAACACCTGATACACAATGTAATCCGGACACTATCCAACCATGCGACTGCTCATGCTCGGGTGGTGGTTTGAACAGCCTTTCAGTAATGTATGTAGGCCCAAATGGAGCAACAGTTCAGATATACGACTACGAGTCAAATACGCTGCTTGCTACTTATACCAATGTTCAATTTGGGGATATACTGTTTATTGACGGATCAGGATTGCCGGGAGGTCATTTGGGCAAAAAAGTGAAGTTGAAAATTGTAGGAGGAAAAGAAACAAAGATTTACACCGACTGTAAAAAGGATATTGCAGGAAAGACCTATGACTCTTTCCGCGTGCTTGGCTATACTGATATTGCAGGTAATACATGCGATGCATTGGGTGATTGTTTGAGCTGCCCGTGTTATAAATATTTCAAGCAGCTTACTTTCATGTATGAGGGTGCATCGGGTGTGAATATCAAAGTTTACGAAGATCCGCAACACACCAAATTGATCACCCAATTTAGTAATGTTCAGGATGGCTCCTTCATCAACATTGGTGATGGTTCAAAGAGCATCAAAAAGAAGCTTTACTTTACGATAACGGGTCAGTTGGATTTGCTGATCGAGGCTGAATGTAATAAGATTTCAATAGGAAATCGCTATGGTCCTTTCCTTTTCGTTTCTTACATAGATAAAAAAGACCAGGACTGCACTTTAACCGAACCTTGCAATGGCGAAGGAACCATTAGCTTATCGGTGCTGAACGGTACGCCACCTTTTAGCTATGAGTGGTCAACCGGTGAAACGACTAAGAACGTTCAGGAACGTTGTGCGGGAACATACGAGGTAACGGTGACAGATGCTAATGGGTGCTCCGGAACGCTTTCTGTAGATGTTATAAGCATCCCCTGCGCAAGCGCAGTGCTTGGTGATTTTGTATGGAATGATAGAAATGCAAACGGACAACAGGATAGCGGTGAACCTGGTATAGGTGGTGTTAAAGTTGTTCTGTTTGATGCCGATAACAACGCTGCTCTTGACTCAACTGTAACAGATTCAAATGGATTTTATCTGTTTGATGGATTATTACCCGGTAACTATTATGTGCAATTTATCCATTCAACAGCCCCGTCAAACTTTGTTCCTACAGCTGCGAATAACGGTAATGATGACACCGACAGTGATGCAGACAAAATCACCGGCAAGAGCGGCAATTACTTACTCAGCTCCGGAGATACGGTGCTAACGGTTGATGCCGGATATTTTGAATTGGCTTGTATCGGTGATTTTGTATGGAATGACTTTGATATGGATGGGCAGCAGGATGCCGGAGAGCCTGGCATTGGTGGCGTAAAAGTATCATTGTATGATGCAAATACGAATGCGCTTTTAGATACTATGTTAACCGATGGTAACGGTATATACGGTTTCTGCGGATTGATGCCGGGAACCTATTACATCGTTTTTGATCACGGTACTGTTCCTGTTGGTTTTACGCCAACTTCCTCCAATGTGGGAAATGATACAACTGATAGTGATGCGAATGGTGTTACCGGCAAAACCGGAAACTATACGCTTGCTCCCGGTGATAACAACCTCACTGTTGATGCCGGTTATCTTGCTCCGGCAGGTATTGGTGATTTTGTTTGGTATGATGCAAATGCTAATGGCCAGCAAGATGGTTCTGAAATTGGAATTGGAGGTATTATGGTTGTTTTACATGATGCAAACACCAATGCCGCTTTGGATACATTATTTACCAATGCAAGCGGATTCTACTTCTTTGGAAATCTTATCCCGGGCACATATTATATAGTGTTCCATCATTCAACTGCTCCGACAAACTACATTCCTACTATATCAAATAATGGTAACGATGCAACTGATAGTGATGCCGATGAGACAACCGGTAAAACCGGAAATTATACTCTGGCATCAGGACAGGTCATCACCACGGTAGATGCCGGATACATTTGCGCTCCTGTACCGTGTGAGATTAATGGTAATGATACCATATGTCCGGGTTCAACAAACAGTTATACAGGTCCGGCAGGAGTTGATTCTTATTCATGGTCTGTAAATGGAGGCGCTGCTATTGTTGGTGCTAATGATCAGCAATCTGTTATCTTAACAGCTGCTGATACTTGCGGATCTTACACGCTTACGTTGGTTACAACAATTAATGGGTGTGAGAATACCTGCCAACTGAATGTATCGGTTGAGGATCTGATACCGCCAAGCGTATCTTTCCCTCCGACTGATGATTTATTTGCTTGTGATGAGCAGGTTGTATTTCCGGATCCAATCGTTTCAGATGATTGCGGACTTCCGGTTGAAGTTATAATTGACGGAGATGATACAATTCCGGGTAGCTGCCCAAACAATTACACCATCATCAGGACTTACTCTGTTCATGACGGATGCGGTAACAGTAGTTCTGCTACATTCAGCGTATCCGTAGTTGATACAATTGCTCCGGTCATCTCAGATGTAGGAGAAGACATGTCTATTGCGTGTCCTGAAATTCCTGAGTTTAGCGATCCAACTGCAAATGATAATTGCGGAGGTGTGACCTTGACCTATACAGATGATTTTCAGATTGGCAATTGCCCATACAGTTTCAGTATCACTCGCATTTGGACTGCTACCGATGGCTGTGGCAATACCAGCACTGCATCACAGACTATTACTTCTAATGACACTACAGCACCCGCAATCAATGATGTTGGTGATGATAAGACTATTGATTGTTCAGAACAACCGCAATTTGATATAGCATCAGCAATAGACGAATGTGATTCTTCACCACAGTTGTCTTTTGTTGATGATACGATTCCCGGTAACTGTCCGCAGTCTTATTCCATTGTTCGCACGTGGACAGCCAGCGATGCTTGTGGGAATACCAGCACTGAGCAACAGACTATTACAATAGAGGATAACACTGCACCGGTTATCAGTGGTGTTGGTGATGATGAAACTATTGAATGTCCGAGCTTACCTGTGTTCAGCGAGCCAACGGCCACGGATGTTTGTGATGCTAATCCTGCTTTGACGTTTGAAGATTCACTAATTCTTGATGCAGATTGTTACACCTTCATGGTGATTCGTACATGGACAGCCAGCGATGCATGTGGTAACAACAGCACCGCTTCACAGGCAATCACTGTAGTAGATAACACTGCACCGACAATTAATGGAGTAGGCGCAGATGAGACGATCGAATGTCCTGCGCAACCGGAGTTTAGCGAACCGTTCGCCAGAGACGATTGTGATTTTCTCCCAAGATTGACTTTCTCGGATGAAACAATTCCTGGAGATTGCCCTGGCAGCTATAGTGTTGTCCGTACATGGACTGCAAGCGATGCATGCGGTAACAGTTCAACTGCCTCACAAACTATCACTGTGCTTGATCTTATCCCACCGGATGTAACGGTATCACAGGTGCCTGATTTAATTGAGTGCCCAAGTGAACCATATTTTGGAGATATTACGGTATCTGATCTTTGTGACCCAAATCCTACTGTTGAGATCAGTGACGATACTATCGCAGGTAATTGCCCGAATGAATATACAATAATCAGGGAGTGGACTGTAACCGACTGGTGTGGTAATAGCAGCAGTGCTTCACAGGCTATCACCGTGGTGGATAATACTGCGCCTGAAATTGATGGAGTAGGAGATGATGCAACAATAGCTTGTCCTGCAACTCCTGAATTCAGCGAACCAACAACTATAGATGCTTGCGGTAGCGCGAGCCTGACCTTTGAAGATGACACGATTCCGGGTAACTGTGCGAATGAATATACTATTACACGTACGTTCACGGCAACCGATGAGTGTGGAAATAGCTCAACAGCATCACAAACCATAATAGTTTTAGACCAGTCATTACCGGTATTGAGCGGTATCGGTGCAGATGACACGATTGAGTGTCCTGCCACCCCGGTATTCAGTGAGCCGACTGCCACTGATGCTTGCGGAATTG
>CAYOYI010000086.1:7609-12011 GCA_964408105.1 uncultured Chitinophagaceae bacterium
GCGATGCATGCGGTAACAGTTCAAGCGCTTCTCAGGCTATCACTGTGCTTGATCTGATTCCTCCGGATGTTTTTGTATCGGATGTTGCAGAAACAGTGATTTGTCCTGCACAGCCTGAATTCGGTGAATTGACGATTGCGGACTTGTGTGATCCGAATCCGACTGTTGAAATGCACGATGATACTATTCCAGGCAATTGTCCAAACGAATACACTGTTATTCGTGAGTGGACGGTTACAGACCACTGCGGCAACAGTTCAAGCGCTACCCAGGCGGTAACTGTGATAGATCAGTCATTACCTGAAATTAATGGCCTTGGTGATGATGAAACAATTGAGTGTCCTTCAACACCTGAATTCAGCGAGCCAACTGCAATAGACGCATGTGGCAGCGCCAGCATTTCATTTGAAGATGATACGATTGCAGGCAATTGTGCTAATGAATACACGATCATCCGCACGTTTACTGCAACTGATGAGTGTGGTAATAGTTCATCAGCTTCGCAGGTGATTTCAGTTGAGGATAATACTGCACCTGAGATCAGCGGAGTTGGTCAAAGTGATACCATCAACTGTCCAGCTATTCCACAATTCAGCAATCCAACAGCAACTGACGCTTGCGGACAGGTGACGCTTACATTCAATGATGATTTCGTAATGAATGGTTGTCCTTACAGCTTCAGCATTACCCGCACGTGGACAGCAACAGATGCTTGCGGTAACAGTAGCTCTGCATCACAAACTATAACGGTTGTTGATGAAGAAGCTCCGGTTATCAGTGGCGTTGGGCAAGACGAAACAATCGAATGTCCTGCACAGCCTCAGTTCAGCAATCCGTCAGCGAGCGATGCATGTGATGCACAGCCGGTGATTACTTTTGCTGATGTTACGACTCCTGGTGATTGTCCAAACAATTACCATGTAACCCGCACATGGACAGCAACAGATGCATGTGGCAATTCAAGCACTGCTTCACAGACGATTACAGTGATTGATGAAACTGCTCCGGTTATCAGTGGAGTTGGAACTGATGAAACGATTGAATGTCCTGCTACACCTGCATTTAGTGAGCCGTCAGCAAACGATGCTTGTGATCTTAACGCGGCAATCACGTTTGTTGATGACACACTCTTTGGCGGAAATAATCAGAGCGTTCAATTGTGTACATTGAACTTTGCCGGTTTGCCTCACGGTACAATCCTTGGCGAGCAGTATGCAGCTTATGGAATTCACATTTCCGCAACTAACAATGACAATCAAAATATCACGAATCCGATTGTGTTCAATACTGCAATATACAGCAACCTTGATCCGGATCTGTTTGTGAATATTGGAAACATTTCAATTATTCCTGTAAGCGTGGCAGATAATAATAACAACGGTCTCGTTGATACGCCTAATGACGCTTCAAATGGCGGTTCACAGACTTATACTTTCGATACCGACAGACATTTGGTCTCGTTCGTTTTCGTAGATAAAGAAGATGAAATTGCAAACGCAATTGCGTACGATGCGAACAACAATATAGTTGGAGTTGGAACGATCCTTCCCCTTGGCGATGCTTCAGTTCAGACTGTCATGATGAATGCTTATGGTGTAAGGAAGTTTGTCGTAGATTATACAAACTCTGGTGGAATCACCGATCTTATTTTCGGTTGTGATTCTTCAGATTGCACTCAATATGCTATCAGAAGAACATGGACAGCAACAGATGCCTGCGGTAACAGCAGCACTGCTTCGCAAACTATCACGGTTGTTGATACCACTGCGCCTGACGCTACTGTGTCTTCAGTTCCGTCAACGGTAGCTTGTCCGGCACAGCCTGTGTTTGGTGAGATCTCGGTTACTGACAACTGCGATGCGAATCCTTCATTCACATTTGAAGATGAAACAACTCCCGGTTCATGTCCGAATGAGTACACGGTTACACGTACATGGACACTAAGCGATGGTTGTGGTAATACGTCTACAATTTCTCAATCGGTAAGCGTTGTTGATCAAAGCCTGCCTGAATTAAATGGCATTGGTGATGACTTCACTGTCGAGTGTTCAGATGAATTTGCTTTCAGCGAACCTGCAGCAACTGATGCCTGTGGCAGTGCAAGCCTTTCATTCGAAGATGATACAATTGCGGGCAACTGTGCCGGAGAGTACACGCTCATCCGCACGTTCACTGCAACTGACGAGTGTGGGAACAGTTCATCAGCCTCACAGGTGATCAATGTGTTTGATTTGACAGGGCCAGAGATCATCGGACTGGGTAATGACCTTATCGCTGAGTGTTCCTCAATACCTTCGTTCAGCGAACCGACTGCTGTGGATGCCTGCGGAAATGCGAGCTTGTCGTTCGTTGATGATACGCTTGAAGGTAACTGCTCTAACTCTTATATCTTAATTCGCACGTTCACAGCAACTGATGATTGCGGTAACAGCTCGTCAGCATCACAAACAATAACCATTGAAGACAATACAGCTCCTGAGATTTCCGGAGTAGGCGATGACATGACAATCTTATGTCCGGCAATCCCTGAATTCAGCGAGCCCGTTGCTACGGATAATTGTGGCCAGGCTTCGCTCACTTTCCAGGATGACCTTACTTTCGGATATTGCGCATATAGCTTCAGCATCACTCGCACATGGACAGCGACTGACGCTTGTGGCAACAGTTCAAGTGCCTCACAAACAATCACTGTGATTGATGAAGATTCACCAGAGATTAATGGGGTAGGCCAGGAACAAACAATAGAGTGTCCTGCTACGCCTCAGTTTAGTGAACCTTCAGCAACTGATGCTTGTGATCCGAGTCCTTCATTAACTTTTGTTGATGATACTACACAAGGCAACTGTGCTGGAAGCTACAGCATCACCCGTACATGGACTGCTGCAGATGCATGTGGAAACATCAGTGTTGCTTCACAAACAATTAATGTGATTGACAACACTGCTCCTGAGATCAGCGGATTGGGTCAGGGTGAAACGATTGAGTGTCCAGCCGAACCGGTGTTCAGCACACCAATTGCAACTGATGCTTGCAGCCAGGCAACTTTAACATTCATTGATGACATCACGTTTGGCGATTGCCAGAACGAATACAGTGTAACTCATATTTACACTGCAACTGACGCCTGCGGCAACAGTTCAACTGCATCACAAACAATTCATGTAGTTGATACTGAAGCGCCAGCAGTCACATTCGTTCCGGCAGATGATACCATTGCATGTCCTGAGCCTTCATTTGGCGAGCCGCTGTTTGAAGATTGCAGCCAATACACGCTCAGCTTTGAAGATGATACCATCTTCGACAATGCGCCTGAGTACATCGTTTTCATCCGCACATTCACAGCAACTGATGCTTGCGGAAATGCGTCAGGTTTAGTTAGCCAGACAATTACCACACATAATTCCCGCACACCTGCAACCGGAATCAATCCTTCATGTGCGGGATCATGTGACGGCAGTGTTACCGTAAATGGTGATTGCTTCACATACTTGTGGTCAACCGGTGATGTAACGTCAACAGTAGAAAACCTCTGCGAAGGTGTTTACATCGTAACCATGACAGATGCATTCGGTAACGAGGTTATTGACTCAGTGGAATTGATTTCACCTGAAGAGCTCAGCCTCGACACTACGGTACATCATGTTTCATGCTACGATGGTAATGATGGTTCCATTGACCTGACGGTTAGCGGTGGAACTTCACCTTATTCTTACCTGTGGTCAAATGAATCTGATTCTGAAGATCTTAATGGTCTTTCGGCCGGGACATATTCTGTAACCGTAATTGACGGACACGGTTGTTCTGATTCATTGATCGTTGAGATCACTCAGCCTGATCCGCTGGAACTTGGTGCGGTATCTGTACCGGCATCTTGCCATGGCGGTAGTGACGGCTCGATTGAACTTACTGTATTGGGTGGGGTTGCACCGTATTCTTTCCTGTGGTCAAATGGTGAAACCACTCAAAACATAGATGGACTCTTAGCGGGAACATACACAGTGACTGTTACTGATGCACATGAGTGTCTAGCTACGGTTACTACTGATGTTGCTGAACCGGATGCAATATTGTTAAGTGCAGTTCTCACCGATGCAGGCTGTATTGGTGATGCAGACGGTGCAATTGATCTTTCTGTTTCAGGTGGCACAAGCCCCTACACTTACGAATGGTCAAATGATGCTACTACTGAAGACCTGATTGATTTACCTGCAGGAATATACAGCGTGACGGTTACTGATGTTAACGGTTGCACTGCTGAAGGTGAATACGAATTGATCAATCATCCTGATTTTGAATTAGAGATTGATACTACGCATTCATCTTGTATCTCCAATGAACCGCAGATTTGCAAGCTCTACTTCACAGGTTTCCCGCATCGCAATCTCATGACAGGTGAAGAATA
>CAYOYI010000087.1:0-11877 GCA_964408105.1 uncultured Chitinophagaceae bacterium
CAATTGCAAGCGCCCGCGTGATCGGCACTTGCCTTGGAACAGGATATGCTGCCGGAAAATTGGCTGGCTTTTTTGCTTTAGGTACGAAATCAAGCGATGCCATCGCTCAAATTAGAGAGGAGCAGGTGTTTCTATGAATATCTACCATTTAATAAAAGAGCGTTCGCGCCAGTGGGAAGAGCAACCTGCAATTCATGATGAGCATGGTAGTTTAAGTTTTAGTGAGCTTATCTCTGAAGCCGATGGGCTTTCTTCCCAACTCAAGCGGTCGGGAGTTCAGGAGGGATCATGCATGGCGGTTATGTCAAAAAACAGCCGTGAATTCATCGTTGCAATCTTAGCCGGATTGAATTGCAGGGCATGTGTGATGCCGTTATCGAATAAGCTCACGGAAAGTGAATTAGAGCAGGTTATTAGTGAAACCGGATGCTCTGGCATACTTGATGATAAAACGGGAGTGAATCCGGCCGGCAAAAAAAGCTCCGATATTTCTATCGGGAATAGCATACTTGGATTTACTCTTTTGAATCAAGCGGAAAAGCAATTTGCACCACATGTAGATCATCCTGCATTTATTCGATTCACCTCAGGCACGACCGGAAAGTCCAAAGGTGTGATTATTTCACACCAATCGGTTAAAGAACGAATTGAAGCGGCAAACAAAGGATTGAATTTGGGAAGTGAAGACGCGGTGGTTTGGGTGTTGCCTATCGCGTATCACTTTGTGGTTTCGATAATCCTTTATCTCTATTTCGGAACAGCGATCATTTTGTGCAATGATTTCATGGCAAAGGCAATTGTGGAACATGCGACCAGATTTCATGGAACCCTTTTATATGGTTCTCCGATGCATATTCGCCTGCTTGCAGGAGATGCTTCTTTAAATTCGTTAGGCGGATTGAAAAGTGTGATCTCAACCTCAGCGGGAATATCACTTGAATTGTGCCAAGCTTTCAAAAAGAAATTCGGCATACCGGTGAGCCAGGCATTCGGAATAATTGAGGTCGGCTTACCTATCATCAATTTTGAAAAATCAGTAGAACATCCGGAGGCAGTTGGTTATGTATTGCCAGATTACAACGTGGAGATATTAGATGACGAGCAAAATATTTTGTCGGCAGGAGAAACCGGAAATCTCGGAATCAGAGGTCCGGGAATGTTTGATGCTTATTTATTTCCACCACAAACACGGAATGAAATTCTTAAAGACGGCTGGTTCATTACCGGTGATCTTGCCTCGAAGCAACCTGATGGCTTGATTAAAATCGAAGGAAGGAGAAAATCCATGATCAATGTATCAGGCAATAAAGTTTTTCCGGAGGAAGTAGAAGCTGTGATTGATTCGCATCCTGCGGTGGAAGCCTCAAGGGTTTTTGGAAATCGTCACCTGTTGATGGGAGAAATTGTCGAGGCAGAAGTGGTTTTGAAAAACAATACGGAGGTTGAAGTGGAATCTCTGCTCAGCTTTTGCCGCTCCCGGCTAACATCTTTTAAAGTGCCGCAAAAAGTAAAATTTGTGAAATCAATTGCAGAGACCGGAAGCGGAAAGGTGAAAAGGCATGTCTAACTTCTTATTTTTGAAAAGTATTTTTTAATCCTTCAACCTAAACTACTATGAAAACTGCTGTAGCTTCTTTCTTTATTTCAGTGAGTTTACTTCTTTTTGTGGCTTGTAACCAGGGAGGACAAACTTCAGATTCCGAAACTGCCGGGCAAACTGATGATTCAACATTTGAAAAGGAAAAAGCAGAAATCAGGGAGAAGCTTGAAAAAAGAAAGATGGAATTAGACAAGAAGATCGAAGAGGCAAAGAGCAGGATGGAGGAGGGGAAGGAAGAGGCAGAGGAAGATATCAAGGAGAGTCGGGAAGATCTGTCCGAAGACCTTGAGGAACAAAAAAGAAAAGTTGATAAAAAACTCCAGGAATTAGAAAGTACCACTAAAGAAAATTTTGAAAACTTCAAAAAGGACTTCAAAGATTGGTGGGGTGATTTTGAAGGAAAGGTTAAGGATTCAGCAGAGAAGGTAAAAGAAGCCTTCAAGAAGCAGGAGTAACCTACTTTTTATATCCGAAGGCATCGAAAGCAAACTGCCATTCGCTATAAATTTTTTCTTTCAGTACATCTTCCATTTCATATTTGTTGGTTTGGTAATTATCGTACTCTGAAATTTCAGCTTCGAATGCAGAACGTGCAGATTCAAAGTTGCTCAGATGCAAATCTTTATAAGCTCTTTCAAGAACGGTAAGTTCATTGCCAATAAATTCTTCGTAAGAAAATTCTACAAGGTTTCCCTGAGGAATTAATTTTCTGTCCTCAAGATATTTTTGATACATGTCCCGGTATGACTTGATAATGAAGTCCTGAATCTCTTCGGGATTCGCCTTTTGGAATGATAAGTCGGTGATCGTTTTTTCGTAGAGCCTCTCATTCGAAGAATAAACAACGTAAGGGTCGCGGTAGATGTGAATGAATTTCGCGTCTGGAAACATCTCTAAAAGCTCTCTTACTCTTCCGGTATTGAACGGGCTTTTCATCAACAGCGGCTTGCCTTTGTATTTGTAATTCAGTTTCTGCATGAAATAAATAAGGTTGCACTTCCAGTTCACCACCACATCGCGGTCAACATCTTTATATAAAACGTACTTTCTGAAATAGTCATAGATCTTTTTTGGGAAAACATAACCCGTTATCATTGACTCCTCACCCATGCAGAATAAAGCGAACTCCTCTTCCTTCGGCTGCGTTGCGCCTAATTTCAGATTATCCATCGGTCGCGTTTCCGGCAATGCTTTGCCGATCACTTTTTGCAGAAACTTACCTGAGCTTAAGAATATCCAGGGCATAAAGCTTTCGTAAATGGCGCAGAAGGCAAGGTGCTCGTCTTTGCTCATGATGTAGTGGAGGTAAGTGGTTCCGCTTCTGGGATGCCCCAGTATAAATACTGGCGGACTTAGATGCCTTTTCCATATCTTCTTTCCGTAAACAGCTTTTTCATAAAGCATGATCGGGGTGTTCAGCAGAATTACGAATGTGATGTAAAGTATTTTGGGAACAAAGGGTAGTTCAATCTCCTGTCTGTGCCGCCACAAAAGTGTCAGCCATGCATCGAGACTTGAGCCGAAACCTGCATGGGTGGAAAAATTAAAATAGGCCTTAGTGCCGTAGTCTAACTTCATAATTATAGCTGACCGGTTAATCAGTTATCGGTTAATGGTAATTGAAAAATCAGATTCACCAATTAACTAATCAACTATTGAACTAATTAACCAAATTGCTTGGAGGATTAATTTTTAATTTGGTCAAAATTATTCATAAACACCGTAATCATTTCTTCCCTGAACTCATACGGAACAAAACCTTTATGCTCATCATAAAGAGATTGATTTTTACTCTTGTCGTTTTGAGTTCTTTCAGCGTTCAGGTCTTTTCGCAGAAAACGAAAATCTTCGGTACGGTGGTGGATGCCATCAACGGGGAGAAGGTTCCGTTTGCCAATGTTGTTTTCACCGGAAGTACAGTGGGCACACTCACTGATTCGCTCGGGGAGTTTGAATTAGAGACCGCCAGGAACTTTGATTCCCTCACCGTCTCATTGCTGGGTTACAAAACACAAACCGTTTTCGTAACCCGTGATGTTACAGAGGAAATTGAGATACAACTATATCCCGATAATATCACGCTCAGCGAAGTAGTGGTACTCCCCGGTGAGAATCCGGCTTTTGAGATATTAAGGCGCGTCATAGCAAATAAGCCAAAGAACGATCCAAATAATGCGGAAGCTTATCAATATGAAGTATATCACAAAGTGCAGTTTGACCTCAATCATTTCACCGAAAAGATAAAGCGGAATTTTTTCGTCAGGCCGTTTGATTATATCTGGGAAAATACCGACACCACAGAAGATGGCATCACCTATCTGCCGATAATCCTGACCGAGTCGAATGAAGATCATTACTTCAGGAAAAATCCACCGGGAAGAAAGGAATTTATCAAAGGCAGGCGGACGATAAAATTTTTCGAGGCACCAAAGATCATGGTGTTTGTGAATGATATGTATATCAGCCCGAACATCTATGAAAATTTCGTGGTGATCCTCGACAGGAGCTTTCCCAGCCCCATCAATGACCACTACAAGCGCAACTATAATTTCTACCTAAGTGACAGCATTTACGCGGTGAATGGCTATCCGTGCCATTACATCGAGTTCAGGCCGAAGGGGAAAAGCGATGTGGCGTTCACGGGTGAGATGTATATCGATACCAATTCCTACGCTGTCGTGCAGGTGGACCTTGCCTTTAGCATCGAGGCGAACATCAACTTCGTCCGCAATTATTGGATAAGGCAGAATTACACATGGATCGACAGCTCGCAGTGGTTTCTCACTAGAAGCCAGGTGATCGGTGATTTCACTGTCGTGGAGAATGCCAAAGAGATGACTGGTTTCTTCGGAAGAAAAACTTCAGTCTATCGAGATATAGTTTTAAACCAGCCAAAGGAGAATAGCTTTTACAGTCCGCTCGATCCGGTGGTGGCTGCTGACAGCGCTTACCTGCGCAATGAAAAGTTCTGGGAAGAGGTGCGCGGTGATAGCTTATCCGAGCAGGAACAGTCGCTGATAAAAATGGCGCATCGCCTGAATACCGACAGGAAATGGATATGGATGGTGAATTCAATCAAGATGGTAGCCACCAGTTGGTTGCCGTGGGGCAAAGTAGATTTGGGAAACATCTTTACTTTTTACAGCTACAATAAAGTGGAAGGCTCTCGGATAAAATTCGGCTTCCGCACAAATCAGAATTTTTACAAGCATTGGCGGCTGCGCGGGTATGTGGCATACGGAACAAGGGACAACCGCTTCAAATTTTATGAAGAGGCGAATTTCCTTTTTGGCTTGAAAACGCCCGGCAAGAAAAATGTTATTGGCGCCAGTTACAGGAGTGATGTTGACCAGCAGGGGAGGAGCGACAACATGATCCCCGTTGATCACGTGCTCACTTCGTTCATCCGCATCAGCGGGAAGGAACGGAGGACTTTCGTTGACTACTGGGATGCTTATTTCGAGCGGCAGTGGTTCACGGGATTTGCGACACGCGCGACATTCTACCAGCAGCAGATATCGCCTTTCGGCAATTACAGTTTTCTGAAAAGGAATTCAGAGCTTGATACGCTCACCGTGCCCAACTATAAAACCGCAGGCGTAAGAGTGAACCTTCGGTTCGCATGGGGTGAAAAAGACCTGCCCGCTATTTTCGGAAAAGCCGACAAAGGTTTGTTCTTTATCAAGTACCCGGTCATCTCGCTTGAATTTCTCATGAGCGTTGCCGGGCTGCTCAATTCCGATTTCACCTACCAGGCCATCAAGCTAAAGCTCGAGCACCAGTTGCGGCTCACGAAATGGGGCTACCTGACTATGATCATCGCGGGGGGCGTCACCCTCGGCAAGCTGCCTTACCCGCTGCTGAACGTGCCGTTTGGAAATACGCTCGTGCTCAATGACAACCAGGCCTTTAACCTCATGAACCACCTCGAATTCGTGAGCGACAAATACGTGTCTTTGCAGCTCGAGCAGCATTTCGAGGGCTTGCTGTTCAACAAAATTCCCGGTGTGCGCAAAGCGAAGCTGCGCGAATTCATTCTCGGCAAGATGTACTACGGTACCTTGACCGATGACAACAACCAGTCAACCTATCTCTTCCCGGAGGGGACGTCAAAGATGAAGCTGCCCTATTTTGAGGCGGGCTTCGGCATCGAGAATATCCTGAAGATCGCGCGGGTTGATTTCGTGTGGCGCATCAACTACCGGGAGAAAGATGCGCTGGTGTTTATTCCGAAGGCTTCGTTTTATTTCAGGTTTTAGACAAATTGCTCTTTCGGATTTATAGTACTAGAAATCCGAAAGAGTAATCAAGACCATTCTTACAAAAACCACTATTTTGGCGCGTCAAAAAAATCAATGCCAAATAAGATCGTCATTATCGGGGGAGGGCTTTCCGGTCTATCGGCTGCCTGTTGCCTGGCAAAGGCGGGGATGAAAGTGACCGTGCTGGAGAAGAATGAGCAGCTTGGGGGCAGGGCGCGCCAGTTTACGGCCAACGGCTTCACGTTTGACATGGGGCCGAGCTGGTATTGGATGCCCGATGTGTTTGAGGATTATTATAATGAGTTTGGCTTCAGCACTTCGGATTTTTATGAGCTGAAGCGGCTTGACCCGTCATACCGGGTTTTCTTTGGCAAGAATGATTACATGGATCAGCCGGCATCGCTGGATGAGTTGTATAAGGCCTTTGAGGCGCGCGAGCCGGGGAGCAGCAAGAGGCTGGAGCAGTTCCTGAAGGAGGCGCAATATAAATATGAGATCTCGATGAAGCGGTTTGTTTACAAGCCGGGGCGGTCGCTGCTGGAATTCGTGTATCCGGGGTTGCTGTTTGACCTGGCGCGGCTGAATCTTTTCAAGTCCATCAGCAGCTACATCCGCAAGTATTTCAAAGACCCGCAGCTTATCCATATCCTTGAGTTCCCGATTCTTTTCCTGGGAGCCAAGCCCACGGAAACGCCCGCGCTCTACAGCCTGATGAATTATGCGGATATGAAGCTGGGCACGTGGTATCCGATGGGGGGGATGGTGCAGATCGTGAATGCGCTGGAGAAGGTAGCCCTGCATTATGGCGCTGAGATAAAAAAAGGCGAAGAGGTGGAGCAGATCAGGGTGACTAACAGGGTGGGGAAGGGCGTGATCTCAAATGGGAAGGAGCATGAGGCTGACATTATTATCGGAAGCGCTGATTATCATCATGTGGAGCAGAAGCTTTTAAGCGAGGAAAACCGCACCTATTCCATGAAATACTGGAACTCACGGGACTTTGCTCCATCATGCCTTATTTTTTATCTCGGTATCAACAAAAAGGTAAGCAACCTTTTGCATCATTGTTTGCTCTTTGATACTGATTTTAGCATACACCAACGCGAGATTTATGATGATCCGGTATGGCCGAGCGACCCGTTGTTTTATGTCAGTTGCACATCTAAAACTGATCCGGCAACGGCTCCTGAAGGGGGTGAAAGCATTTTCATATTGATACCTGTGGCGGTAGGGCTGAAAGACACGGAAGAAACAAGGAAGAAATACCTGGAAATGGTGATAAACAGGCTTGAGCACTTAACAGGAGAGGGGATAAGGGAGCATATTGTTTATGAAAGAAGTTATTCACATTCGGATTTCAGCAGGGATTACAATGCTTTCAGGGGAAATGCTTTGGGACTCGCCAATACGCTGGGGCAAACGGCAGTGATGAGGCCTTCTGTTCAGAGCAAAAAAGTGAAAAATCTGTTTTATACCGGGCAGTTTACGGTTCCGGGTCCGGGTGTGCCCCCATGTATAATTTCTGGACAGTTGGTATCACGGGAAATATTGAAAATGTTAAAAGTCAATAGTTAAAAAAACGGATATTGTTATCTTAGCGCGCGTCTGAAAAAAAGGGTTATGAAAGGATTGTTTGATCAGGTGTCCTACAAGTGCAGCAAGCACGTTACGAATACTTACAGCTCATCTTTTTCGCTGGCAATAAACTTCCTGCATAAGGATTTTATAAGGCCGATACATGCCATTTACGGCTTTGTAAGGTTTGCCGATGAGATCGTTGATTCATTTCACGGTTATGATAAAAAGACGTTGCTGGAGAAATTTAAAAAGGACACTCATGAGGCGATTGAAGAAAGGATAAGCCTGAACCCTATCCTCAACAGCTTCCAGGAGACTGTTCATGCGTACAATATCGAGATTGAACTGGTTGATACTTTCCTGCGCAGCATGGAGATGGACCTTTTCAAAACCTCTTATGACCAGAAATGGTATGAAGAATATATTCTCGGATCGGCTGAAGTGGTAGGATTGATGTGCCTGAAGGTCTTCAGCGATAATGATAAGGAGATGTATGATTCGCTGAAGCTTTATGCTCGGAAGCTGGGTTCGGCTTTTCAGAAGATCAATTTCCTTCGGGATATGAAGTCTGATTATTGCGAGCTGGGCAGGTTGTATTTCCCGAATATCGTGATGGAAGAATTCAATGAAGCCTGCAAGAGGCAGATAGAGGAAGATATCGAAAAGGATTTTGCGGCCGGATATGAAGGCATCCTGATGCTGCCCAAGAGGTCGAGGTTCGGAGTGTATATCGCCTACATCTATTATTATTCCCTTTTCAAAAAGATCGTCAACACCCCTTCTGCCGAAATTCTGACCAGCAGGATCAGGATTTCTACTCAGAGGAAATATGCGTTGCTGTTTGGCTCATACCTGCGCCACAGCCTGAACATTATTTAAGGCCTTGCCCCCTGTCAGGCCAATGAAAACATTGACTGTAATATCAATTTGCCTGATGTCTTTGGTTACAATGACTCAAAACAATTTGCTCGAAGAAGTGAGAAGCAAGATCGGGCAATCTTTCCAGGATGAGTCGGTATGTGATGAGATGTATGAGAAGTTCAGAAAGGCTGATGTCGAGGGGAATAATCTGCTGCTTGGATATAAGGGCGCAATCGAAATGGCAAAATCAAAGCATGCCAACATCTTCGTGAAGATGAGCTACTTCAATACCGGAAAAGATATTTTGGAAAGAGCGATTTCAAAAGATACGATGAGCATTGAGCTGAGATATTTAAGGTTTCAGATTCAGTATAATACGCCATCGTTCCTCGGGTATAAAGGCCAACTGAAGAGTGACCGTGATTTTATCAGCAACAATCTGAGCAAGGTGGAAAATGAAACATTGAGAAATAGCATTTCCGCTTTTTTGGCAAAAGCCGAATTTTAAACTGTGACTTTTTTGATCAACATAGCAATTATGCTGGGCGCTTTCCTTGTGATGGAAGGTGTTTCATGGGCGATACACAAATATGTGATGCACGGGCCGTTCTGGTTCATTCACCAGGATCATCACGTTCCTGCGAAGAAATTTTTTCAGAAGAATGATTCGTTTGCGGTCGTGTTTGCAATACCGAGCTGGCTGTCCATGATGTTTGGCGTGATGGATGGCGGTGATTACAAACTGTGGATCGGGATTGGGATTTTGCTATATGGCTTGTCTTACTTCTTCGTGCACGAGGTGATCATTCATAACAGGTTCAAACTGTTTCCAAAGATCAAGAACACTTACCTTAAAGCGTTGATGCGTGGTCATGCTGCTCACCATAAGCATAAAACTCCGGAGAATGGTGAATGTTTCGGAATGCTGATCGTTCCGTGGAAATATTTCAGGCTCGTCTGACAATCAAAGTGACGTTCACTTACCTCTTAGTTAATCTGTTTTCTATCAGTGTACCGCTGGCGTTTAGCTTTGATAAGCGGTTGAATTTCTATAAAAGCTGGAAGTATCTTTTTCCGGCAATCATCATCACTGCAATTTTTTTCATTGTTTGGGATTCAATTTTCACGCAGCTCGGTGTGTGGGGATTTAATCCTAAGTACACCACAGGAATAAAGTTTTTCAATCTTCCCCTCGAAGAATATCTTTTCTTTTTCTGCATTCCCTATGCATGTATGTTCACCTATGTTGTGGTGAACTATTTTGTTAAAGAGGATATCTTAGAGAAGTATGTTTCTTCGATAAACCTGTTTTTGATTTTAAGCCTTTCGCTTTGTGCGATAATGTTTCATGAAAGGCTTTACACTTTTTATACTTCTTTATTCACTGCGATCTTCTTAATGCTGCATCAGTTTGTATTGAAGGATTCTTACTTAGGAAGGGCTTACTTGTCCTATCTGATCATTCTTATTCCATTTTTTATCACCAATGGAATTCTAACCGGAACAGGATTGGATGAACCGGTTGTTTGGTATAATGATTCTGAGAACCTCTCCATGAGATTGTTGACCGTTCCGGTTGAGGATACCTTCTATGGCTTGCTGATGTTCCTGATAAATGTGACTTTGTATGAAAGGTTTAGAGGGATTTTGCCACCAAGGCACTAAAGACGCAAGTTGAAAGTGCTGTGTGCCTTTGCGTCTTTGTGGCAATCATATGTTTTCCCAAACAAGCATCAAATTTCCTTTAGTCTCGAGAACATAGCCTTGAGGAAAAATTTTAGCAAAGGGTCCGTCTCGGAAAGAATCGGTAAGATGCCTGTGGTGCTTGTCATAATAAAATCTGCTGTAAAGCAATAGTCCTCCGGGAGCCAGTAATTTTTTTAAAGCGGTTAAGAACTCCTCTTTTTCAAATTGTGATGGTGTAGTGTCATCAATGTAGAGGTCTGCATTGATGAGATCAAAACTTTGTGTTGATTCGAGGACGTATTCATATGCATCACCCTGCACCAGCGCTACAGTCACCGGAAGATAACCGTACTTTTTGGCCAGCCTGATTACTTGCGGGTCAAGTTCAACAGCAGTGAAACGCGGAAAGAGATTGTGTGTTTTGTTCAGCAATAATGGAACACTTCCTAATCCGTAACCAAGTATCAGCGAATTGCGAACATCACGCTTTCCTATTTTAAGTTGTTCAAAGGCAGTCTTATACGATGAATATTGATCTTCATGAGAATAAACTGCGTTGTTAGTACTCAGGCAGTACCTCCCGTTTATGATTGAAACTTTGAGCTTGGAACTTACTTCACTGGGGACATCCTCCACCGGAATTTCAACGAGGTGGCTCAGAAGTCGTTTTATCGTACTCATTAAGCGACTCCTGTTAATTTTTTTACAGACTCAAGATGATGGCCGATATGATAAATTGAGAAATGAAGCATTTCGCGCACCGTGAGTTTGCCCAATATCGGGTGGGGCATGTAATATCTGTCGAGTGCGGAATCCTCCCAGCGGCTTATAGCTGCAGCAAGCTTATTACCCGCTTTGTTCCATTTATTCAGCAGCGTGTTTTTATCTTTTCCCGCACCGGTCAAACTTTTTGGTGTGAAGGCAAAACTTGCTTTTGCCCCTTCTGATAATTTCTTTTGATAAGCGCTCACCATTTCCTCATAACTGCGTGATGCACGGTTGGGTTTCCCATAAATCAGCAGCGCAACTTTAGGCAGGTTCATTCCCAATGAAACCGGGTTGACTGACAGCACAAGATGCCTTAGCTGCTCTGCGGGTGACCATTTCTCATCAGGCTTTGAGAATAATTTATCATCAGGAAGCTGACGGAAATATTCACTCACATCTTCAACCTTCGATTCAAGGTCGTTAAGAATTTCGCTTTTGGTCATCCCTGGAAGAACAAATGTCGAACATTTTTTGAAAAAGGATTTCACGGACTTCTTATACAGACAGCCGTCACCGCCTTTCATTCTGGGCAGCTTCCAGCGAACCGGATTCCAACAGCATATACATCTTGCCCTTGTCTGAATTGCAAAACTCAGCGGTTAAATGAAAATTGATCGGCCATCAAAAACTTTGCAGCCCGTTCTTGGTGCAGGGTCTGGAAAGCCTGATACCAAATGGAGCAGGAGGTGATGACAAATTTGACCTCGCCAAATTACCTCAAGGTGACTACCTTATTAAATTGGTTACATCCGCTAATGCAATTGCAAGGCAAGTGGTTAAACTGTAATTCTATTTTTACTTAAAAGATCCGGGTTTTCCGAAATGAATTCTACCAGGTTCGCTTTGCTTTTAACCCCGAATCGTCCTAAGATCCTATAGATCATTTTCAAATGACTGGAAACTGTATTCATGGAAATTCCCAGTTGTTGGGCAATTTCTGCTTTCACGCGCCCCTCAATGACCAGCCGTACGATTTCTGATTGCCTTTGGCTTAAGGTTATGCCTTTACGTTTGGCGTTCACTAGCATAGATTGAAATTGCCGGTGCTAATGTCAATGGATATGCCAAAACAAACAATTGCTGTATTTGCCGAACTAAGCTACTGATTTACAGATAGTTGAT
>CAYOYI010000088.1:0-11856 GCA_964408105.1 uncultured Chitinophagaceae bacterium
TATTATCCATGAAAGACACGAGGTCCACTGTGTTTCCATCAACGATGCTCAGGGTTGTGCCGCTGAGCGAGATTGTTTGGTCATCTGTATCAGTGTCATCCATGAAGCCAGCCAGGTCAACCGAATTTCCACCAGATATATTGAGAGTTGTGCCACTGAGTGAAACTGTTTGTTCATCAGTATTATCTAAATAGTCGCTGAGCGATATTCCGTTCCCATTGGAAATGAAAATGCTGTCGTTTGCCCAGCTTAAAGTTTGGGCATCAGTGTTATCCATAAATGCGGAAAGGTCAACGCTGTTCGCACCTGAAATTGAAAGTGTATTTCCAGAAATGACCAACTCCTGTTCATCCGTATTATCCAAGAGATAATTAAGATCAACGAGAGTAGGGCTGGGGTTGTCTGTTATGCTCAGCACACCATTATTATAAATGAGATCCTGAATTTCGTTTACGGGATCAGCATCACCTTCAACAATAGTTACACTTCCCCCCTGCGAAAGAGTAATGGTGTTACCGTTTTGTGTGATCTGCTGAAGCTCATTGGTCGGATCGGCATCATCATCTTCTTTCAGATTAGAAAGGTTAGCCGAACCTCCATTTTCCAATGAAAGAATATAACTGTCCGTATCGTAACTAATATCCTGCTCATCATGGTTAAACTGGCTAAGATCAATATCCGTGGCATTTGGATTATTGGTTATGCTGATCATGCTGCCGTTCAGCTTCAAATCTTGAATTTCATTTACCGGGTCAGCATCGGCATCATCGTTATGTGTTACTGTTTCGGAATGAAACGCATAAGGAACAGCAAGCAATTCGGTCAATCCCAGAAAAACATAGTTAGTGCCCCCGTCAGGATCAACTTCAACACGCATGGTGTAGCCCTTGCTTGTCCAGTCAATTGAAGACCAGCTTTCAGGTCCCGGAGTTCCTTTGCCTACCTGCACGTTAAACAACCCAAACTCATTGGTACTTACTTGATGGGTTTCGGAATAATACAATACGGAATCTTCGAAAATGCTGATGCGAACGCTCATAACCTGGTCAGCCATAGGCTTTCCAGCCGGATCGCGGGCTACAGCCTGATATTTGAATGAAGCAGGAGTTTGCGCAATTGACGCAAAGCTTAAAAAGAAAATCCCTGCAAGGAATAGAACGACTTTTTTCATAATGAGGGGTGTTTTGTTAAAACTTCTTTACGGAAGAAAACAAGTAAGGTTTCAGGTTCGGTGAATTCTTTTCAGCAACATGAACCCGGTAGATTATGTTTATGTTAATTCCCCAGAATTACAGAACCGCTTACAACTCTCAATGAACTAAAGGTTCTCATTTTACGCGAGGCTCCTTTACGAAATTCATTCTGGAAGATCAAAGCACCACCCGGCTGCACCGTGAAAGTGCCTCCATTATTGATGTAGTTTGCGGAAGTATTAACGCTAACTGTTCCGCTTTGTACTACTACGGAATCAGCTCCCCCCGGAACATTGCTCCAACCCGGATTATCGGTCCAGTTGCCGGTGCCATTCCAGGTTGGAATACAAACTCAGGTGCCGGGTCGGTTATAGTGACATTATCAGAGGCGGTACATCCATTGGCATCGGTAACAGTCGCAGCGTAAGTGCTTGCCACAACTCCTGTTATTGAAGCCGTAGTTGCAGAGTTTCCATAAATAAGTATAAGCAAACGTGCCACCTGATGCCGAAGCAGTTGCTCCTCCATCTGCCCCTATACATGAAACGTTGCTGTCCACTGACAGAGAAACGGAAAGTGCAGCCGGTTCGGTCGCGGTGTTTGATGCGGTAGCCGTGCAGCCTTTGGCGTCAGTAGCTGTGAATGTATATGTTCCTGCGGCCACACCGGTTATAGAAGCAGTGGTGGCTGCATTATTCCATACAAACGAATAAGGCATGGTTCCACCTGAAGATGCACCAGTCAATCCACCGTCAGACCCTCCGTTGCAAGCAACATTACTATCAACAACCGCAGTTGCAGAAAGAACCGTGGGTTCGGTCAACACCACACTAGCGCTGTCCCAACATGAATTTGCATCGGTGACTGTTACATAATAAGTTCCTGCACCCAAACCTGTTTCAGCGGCTCATGTTCCGCCTGTATTCCATGAATAAACATAAGCGCTTGTTCCACCTGATTGACTTGCCAGTACCTGTCCGTCTGTATCTCCATTGCAGTCAAGTGTTGAACTTACAGAAGCAGAAGCTATCAGATCTGTTGGCTGGGTGATGGTTGTCGTTGCAGTAGCTGTGTTGCTACTGTTATCCGTTACCGTAACCGTGTAAGATCCCGCAGCCAAGCTGCTGATGGTGTTAGTTGTAGAAGAAGTATTACTGGTTGATGAACCGTTTGACCAGCTATAAGTATAATTGGCAGTTCCGCCACTTACCATTGCAGTAAGTGAGCCTGTAGCACCGCCATTACAAGCGACATTAGTTTGTGCAGTAATACTGATTGAAATGGAGGACCCTCCCGAAAGCGAACCGGAACAGGGTGGCTGGCTAAAACCGGATACATCATCAGTATTATAATTTGCAGAGTTGTTAACTGCTGATCTCAGTGTTGCAGTAGAGCCACTGGTCACCGTCAATCTTACCTGAAGTGAGCACCGAGTTAATCCTCCTAATCTTTTGCCGTAGGAAAATCCATTATCTACTGTACAATTATTTTCTGTGAATAAAGCATTTCGCGGTTCGACAGTCTTAAAAAATAAATTCCTTGTGGAAAATTGGAGAGGTCCAATTCGTGAGGTGAACCCAACCATGGCGTATCATATATCCTGACACCATGCACATCATAAATATCCATCCGACCACCAGTTGATAACCGGTCATGTAGTATTGTGAATTTTCCGTCAGATGGATTGGGATAAACAATGGGACTTTCATAAAACTCATATTTAATCGCCCCTGTAGTTTCACACGGATACGGCAGAGAGCAAACCAAAGTATCATGACGGAAATAAATCGTGCCGCTGAAGTTGATTGGTAATGAATCAAGACTGGTATTTGCCGCATAAGTTTGGCTGGTGCCACCAAATTGCCCGAAGAAATTCATGAAACCGGTTGCGATAGTATCGCCATTGACACCCGTCACAGCGGTGACATAGGGATAATTAATGAACAGCGCGGAATCTCCTTCCAGGAAAACATCAATCTCAAGTTGCATGCCGGTGGAATCCATCCGGATGTCCGTTACACAAAACGAATTGCAGGCGACAATCCCGGGTTCAATGCGCGATGAGTCTGCTTTATAAACGGAAGTGTCGCCTTCCTGTATCATATAAATAGTGCCATCGGTAAACTCTGCCATGCGGCAGGTGAAGTAACGGGGAAACGGGCCGGAGTAAAACATTGGCCTGATGCCTGATGATTTCGCCTCCCACGATTGTGACCTGTCAATCGAGCGGTACACTCCCTGCAGATTAGCGCTTCCCAAAAGCGTGCCGTTGCTTTGTGAAAAGAGACGATCAAATATCGGCTGCAGCACCGGATTCACTACGCTGTCGGCAATGGAAAATAATTCCCAAACACCGCTTTGTTTCACATCATTCATCGCCAGCCGCCCGTTGAACTGCACTAAAAAATTAGTGTAAACCGCTTCCAGCATGAGGTAAACAGTATCCTCGCTATCAACCATGAGGTCATGCACCCTGCGCACTGCGATATTTTGATAAAGGAACTGCCCGTCATCGGTTTTGAGATTGATCTTTGTCCAGTTCAGTCCTTTGTTTACGGAAAAATAAATGCCACCAACAGCCTGGCCGCTGGCATCATCATTCATAGCCACCACCAATTCATCCTGGGAGCTGCATACGATGTTCCAGGCTGCCAGCGAGCCGCTGATGCCGGTGATGCGCTGATGCCACGTTTGTCCGTCATCACCGGAATAAAAGATGCCGTCACCGCGGTAATAGCCGATGCCGCCTACATCCTCGACATCTGCGGTGGTGACATACATTCCTCCCTCACTATCGAAAGCGATGTCACGCACAGGCCATGCGCTGGCAATGGTTTTCCGTGTCCAAGTGATACCATCGTTCTGGGAGAAATAAATGCAGCTTGCGCCTCCGGCAAGTATCAACCCGTCAGCGCGTGCTGCTACGCAAAAGATGGCGGTGTCAGTCGTCACCTGTTGCCATTGCATTCCACGATCATTGCTGCGCTGGATGCCTTTAGATATTGTGCCAACGAAGATGCTGCTGCTCACCGGTGAGATGGCAATGTCCGTAGTGGGTGATGATGCAGTGGTAGGCGGCAAGACGGTGGTTGTCCAAAATGTTTGTGAAGAACCTCTCAATACAGGCAGCAACAGGGCCAGGATAAGAAAATGCATGTGGAAGGATTTTGCCCGGAAAGGTAGCGAAAGTAGGAAAGATTTGAACTACAGTGTGCGTGTTGCAATTCCAAATCCCCAGGAAGCGCCCGCATGGCTCGTTAGTACAGTGCATCCTGGCGGCAGGCTTCGTTTTCCGCCTATTTTGTGAAGCGGATTCTGCCTCCGTGCATCCGGGCAATCTATTTTTTAAGAGATGCTACGATCTTCCCCATTCGCTCTCTTGTTTCGGGAGAAAACCATTGATCTAAAGTAACGGAAAAAACTGTATTGAAATCTTCTTTCAGGGATGCTACGAAATCTCTTCTGACGTTTTGCTTGCTCTTCTGCCATGTCCTTGCATCAAAGCTCAGGTACAACTTGAGCTTTTCTTCAGCCTGATGTAACAGGTCTTGATAGGCGTGTATTTCATCCACCAGGTTTGATTTCAGTGCTTCTTCAGGGGAAAGCAACTTGCCTTCCATTAAAAACTGATGTGCCAGCCGGGTACCAATTGTGTTGGCATACAGGTTGAAAATGATCACTGGCAAAGTGATTCCAACAGGTATTTCATTCAATCCGATTTTATAATTTCCCTTAGCCATTAAGCGGTAATCACAGCAAAGCGCAAGTACGCAACCTCCTGCAGGGCTGTGCCCGGTTATCGCAGCAACAAGAGGTTTGGAAAACGCTGCCAGCTCATATATCAGTGAATGAAAATTGATCCAAAAGTTTTTCAGTTGTTCACGGTCAAAGCTGTAAAGCTCAATGACGTCTAACCCGACAGAGAAAAAGTTTTCCTTCCCGGTTAAAATCGCTCCCCGGATTTTATCGTCCTGCAAGATATCTTTTATCAGCGCCCTCATTTCAATGATCAAAGCTTCATTGATGGGGTTTGCCTTTCCCCTGTCAAGGGTAATGATAACGTAGTTGTCTTTTAATTCTGTTTTTAGATATTTCATGATTGAAAAATAACAGGTTTATACTTAATACCCAATGTCTGATTGAATCTCTATTTTAGTGGCAAACACAATCTGTATGTGCCGTAATGTCAAAACGGTTTTCAACTTCGATCCTCCGGCAACGGATGAGGAGATACATGCTGCATCCGCGCAATTTGTACGGAAACTGAGCGGGTTTCAAAAGCCGTCAGAATATAATGAAGCGATTATGGATAAGGCTGCCGTGAGTGTGGCACGCATTGCGCGAGAACTGATTGATTCATTGAGTACGAATGCATCCTGCTAAAAATCGCGAGGAGGAAGCAAAAAAGGCCAGGCCAAGAGCAGTGCTGCGGTTTGGACGGGGTAAAATGTAATAACTCCAGCATTTATCCCGTAGATTTAACAAAGCATCCGATCTCTTGGGGCGTTAGCCCTGACGTTTGCATTAAGATGAATGTCGCAACAGAATAGACGCGCCAATAACCCACTGAAAATCAACTAAAAAAGCCCATTGGCTTCTTTAGAAAATTCACTATCTTCATGGGCTTTCTTAACCAGCGGGGGGCTATAAAAATATAAATCAATGAGGAAAGCTCTTTTTGCATCAATCGTCCTTTCGTTAACATTATCATCATTCGCACAGATCGTGATCAGCTCTGCCGACATGCCGTTGGTTGGAGATACCATCCAAACGGCAACGGATACCCTCACGCCCGGCTTCACCATAGGCAGCGCAGGCGTGAACCAAACGTGGGACTTCAGCGCTGCCACCCCTGACAGGATAAACACCACCTACGTGCAAAGCCCTGCAAGCACCCCTTATGCGGCAAATTTTCCAACATCAAACCGGGCCCTCACGCAAAACTTCAGCGAGTATGTGATGGGGCGTGTCACAGCTCAGAAGTATGAAAACCAGGGGCTGACGGGTGATTTTCTCAACACAGGCGTTCCGCTGGTGGTTCAGCTCAGCCCTGTGAATGATGTTTATCGCTTTCCCACACAATATGGCGGGAACTACAGCGGCACATACGGATTCAACCAGACCACACCTTATGCTGACCTGCCTCCGGCAATTCAGCAGCAGATACAGTCTCAATTACCCACAGGCGTAACGCTGGTGAGCGTGATCACCAATTACACGGTGAACTATACCGACCAGATAGATGGCTGGGGAAAAACGATAACTCCCATCTGCACCTATAATTCTCTCAGGCAAAGAAGAGTAGAAAACGTGCATCTCGATGTGGATGCGCGGGTTACCTTCTTTGGAATACCAAGCACTGTTGGTTTTATTGATACGCTGTTTACAACCACCACCTACAACTGGCTCGCGAAGGAAACCAAGCTGCCTGTTGTCACCACTACCCTCTCAAACGGTGCCGTTAATTCAATAACATATTCTTTAATTCCCCCAACGCTTGATGCTGACTTCACTGCAAGCTCCGCATCTGTTTGCGCTGGAAAAACTTTGAATTTCACCGATGCAAGTGCTGGCTGTCCCGACTCATGGTCGTGGTCATTTCCCGGAGGCACGCCATCATCATCAACCGATAAGAATCCAACAGGCATCACCTACAGCACACCGGGAACCTATGCCGTGACGCTTACCGCAACACGCGGCAGCCAGAACAATGTGGAAACAAAAACAGGATATATAACAGTTCGCGCACTTCCTGTTGCGCAGGCAACAAGCGACACCATCTGCCTTGGAAAAACTGCATCATTAACCGCAAGCGGTGGAGCTTCCTACCTGTGGAGCACAGGAGCTTCAGGAGCCACGCTGAACACCAGCCCGACTGTGGATTCTACTTATTCAGTGACAGTGACCGATGCATTCAGTTGCTCGGCATCAGCAAGCGCATCAGTGAAGGTATTGCCGCTGCCGCCTGCTGATGCGGGAGCAAATGATACCATCTGCCCGGGTGAAGTGGGTTCACTCACCGCAACAGGAGGCGTTTCTTATCAATGGAATACGGGAACAACTTCCGCTACTCTCAACATCAGTTCGGCAGTGACGACCAATTACACTGTGACGGTGACAGGCACTAACGGATGCAGCGCCTCCGATCAGGCAACTGTGGTGGTGAAGCCAGCACCAGCAGCCGATGCAGGGCCGAATGATACGATTTGCCGCAATGATATTGCCACTCTTACAGCTTCAGGCGGAGTAAGTTATTCCTGGAATAATGGCGAGGCCACGGCTCAGATCAACATCAGCCCTGCATCAACAACAACCTATTCAGTGAGTGTTTATGGCGCAAACGGTTGCGCATCGCTGGATATCGCAACTGTTGTAGTGAACCAGCTTCCAACTATAAATCTCAACAACATCAGCATTTGTTTCGGAAGCTCAACGATCCTGGATGCAGGCAATCCCAATGCAATATATAATTGGTCAACCGGCCAGGCTACCAAAACCATCACGGTTGATACGGGAGGAGCATATTCTGTAACTGTTACCGATGTGAGGGGATGTTCCAATTCCGATACTTCTGTTGTTACCATCAGCACAAGCCTTACTATTAATTTAAGTGATCATACATTCTGCGATGGCGACAGCGTGGTGCTTGACGCAGGAAACCCGGGAACGCAACATAGCTGGTCAACCGGTGATACAACACAAACACTTACAATTTTATCCTCCGGTTTTTATGAAGTGACTGTGACGGATGATATTGGCTGCACAGGGCAAAGCAGCAGCCTTGTTGTTGTAAACGCCCTGCCTTCGGTTAATGCAGGTGATAATGACACAATTTGTTTCGGTGAAAATGCAACGCTCACTGGTTCAGGTTCAGGAAGTATTTTGTGGAGCACGAATGATACAACCTCGAGCATTACAGAAAGCCCTGCGCTTACTTCAACTTATTATCTGTCGGTCACCGATACGAACAACTGTGTGAATACTGATTCGGCAGCGATCATCGTGAACCAATTGCCTGCGGTGGAGGCAGGAGATAACGATACAGTTTGTCTCGGGGAATCGGGTACTCTGGTTGCTACCGGGCCAGGAAGCTATCTCTGGAGCACCGGAGATACGACAGAATTAATTACAGAGGCACCGATGGCTACTGAAACTTATTCTGTAACTCTTACCGATGGCAATACGTGCAGCGCATCGGATGATGCTACCATCATTGTGAATCCTTTGCCGGTTGCAGATGCGGGGTCAGATGTTGCTGTTTGCCAAAAGGAAACGGTGTCATTGATTGCAACTGGAGGAATATTCTACCAATGGAACACAGGACAAACAAGTGATACGCTTTCATTCGTTGGTGACTCCAGTGGGAATTATGAAGTTGTCGTTTACAACATTTACGCCTGCTCAGATACTGATGATGTCAGCGTGACGGTTTATACTCTCCCGATTGTAGCAATTACCGAACTTGATGATGCTTATTGCCCGAATATCAATTCTGTTTTGCTTGAAGGAAATCCTGCCGGAGGAACATTCTCAGGAACGGGAGTCACAGGAAATACTTTCAATCCTCAATCGGTTCCTGTGGGCATATTTGATATTATTTATGATTATTCTGACAGTAACAGTTGCTTTTCAAGTGATACTGCACAGGTAGGAGTATTCCCGGAAACCTTAGTGAATATTTCGGGATTGAGTTCATCCTATTGCGAAGATGCAGAGGCGGATTCGCTGACCGTAGTTCCTGGAGGAGGAATCCTTGCCGGAGCAGGCATCACCGGAAATGTTTTCGATCCTGAGGATGCCGGTGCAGGCGGACCTTATGTGATCACCTATACTTTTACCGACTCATTCAATTGCCAATATGCTGACACAGCATTGGCAACAGTGAATGCGTTGCCTGTTGTAGGCATCAGCGGGCTTGACTCACTTTATTGCAGCAATGATGCTGTTGTAACTGTGAGCGGGAGTCCCGCAGGTGGCACGCTTGCAGGAAACGGCATCACAGGAAATACTTTTGAACCGGCTCTGGCAGGAGTAGGAACACATGTTATCACTTACTCTTATTCCGATAACGGTTGCAGCAATCTTGAGAAGATAAATGTGACTGTGGAAGTTTGCAGCGGATTGGATGAACGGTCATTCCTATCTGACTTAAAAATCTATCCCAATCCGGCAGATTGGGAATTGAATATTGAGTGCCGGAATTCAGCGAAGGACGCATCTATAACGTTCATGAGTGTGGAAGGTAAAGTCCTTTTCACCGCACCTTTCGATTCAGCAATCAGAATAAATACCACATCATTACCAAATGGCGTGTATTTCGTTAAAGTTTATTCCGGAGAAAATTCTGCTGTCAGGAAAGTTCTAATTCAGCGGAATTAACCTAAAAAACAAAAGCCGGTGGAAGTACCACCGGCTTTTGCCTTTCCTGAGTCATGAAAAGGATGTAAACCAACGGGTGCATAGATAACCTCTCCTTTTTCCGCTGAACAACGTGTTTTCCACTTATGGAAAGATCGTTGTTCAATATGTTAGACTCAATTAAGCTTTGCATTTTAGAAATCGGTTTCCTTTAGATGTTAACCCAAGGTTAAGTAATTACTATTTTTCGTACCTTGAATAAATGAAACCATCCTTTCTTTTCCTCATTTCGTGCCTAATGATAACTGCGTTTGCACAAAGTTCAGTTTACATCAGAAATAATACGTGGCACAATTTCATACTAACAGCAAACAACTACGGCAATACCATCATATCCAATTCTAATTGGTCGCTGATTGAGAATTCTATTGACCCATGGGTTGATAACACGAAAGTTTTTGAAGTTGACCGTGATGCCGGAATACTTCAGCCCGGTGAAGAAACTTTTTTCGACATCATGCTGATCGCTGATGATGATACGATAAAAACCCGTTTGCATTTAATTGGCACTGCGAATGAAAGTATCCTTGAATATTCCGCGGCTGCACCCGGATTCAGCGACACATGGAAAACCGATGGCAACTTTCACGAATTTCAATCAACCGTTGGCGGAAAGAACGTGACCATAAAGTACAAGCCAAACAATGATGATCTTACCCACAACAGAGACATACTGTTTGTGATCCATGATAATCCAATTTATGAGATCCCTGAAGCAGATTTCCAAAATCCGAATGTGCTCAACATCATGGCATACAATATCCAGATGCTGCCTTTTGGTGTGGTTGGAATGCCGCAGGCAGACCTCAGGGCATCATTGCTCCCGGCCCAGATATCGCCCTACCAGGATGTTGTGGTCTTTGAAGAAGTATTTGATAACGGGCCTCGTGAAAACAACCTTGAGCCGGCCATGCTTGCTGCCGGCTTCAATTACAAAACCGATATTCTCAACAATACAAGCGGATTGATACCCTGGAACGGAGGTGTGATCATTTTTAGCCGGTTGCCCATCGAGTATTCAGCTGATTTTGATTTCTCGAAGTGCGGCCCCAACTCTTCTGATTGCCTTGCGAACAAAGGCGTGAAATATGCACGGGTAAATAAGCTTGGAAAAAAATATCATGTTTTCGGAACGCACATGGATGCCGGCTCTGCTGCTGCCGATATTGAAGCGAAACTCAGCAATGCAGGTGAAATGCGACACTTCGCTGACATGCAAAATATTCCGGCAGAAGAGCCAATAGTTTTTGGCGGTGATTTTAACATCTCACCGGACCGAACGGATAATATCTACAATCAAATCGTTGATTCATTGCAACCTGTTATCCCTGATCCTATCGGATATCCCAATTCAACTTTTTCAGGGAATCCCGGAAAAGTCATAGATCATGTCTGGGGTGACAAGACTCATCTGGCACCGCTTGCGGCTACCAACGAAGTGATTACCATGAGAAGCATTGAAGACGACATGTGGGAGCTTTCTGAGTTCAGCGATCACAGAACTGTTTTAGGGCGATTTGTTTATCCTGATATTGACAAATCCGGAAACACAACTGTCTGTCCGGGAAGTGATCTCAATTTGTCAGTGGTGGTTTCTCCTCCTGCATCTCAGCAATGGTTAAAAAACAATAATCAGATCTCCGGGGAAGTGAGATCACAGCTTTCCATTGATAATATCTCCTTAAGCGACTCGGGCAGCTATCAGTGTCTTGTGAAATATTCTTCGGTTTTCGGGACTTCCAATAATATTTTGGTCCAATATTTTTTCCCTGATGGCCCTGACACTGTACAGGCGAGCGTGCCGGTAGATTTCGGAAAACTCAATTTCGACTGCAACACGGGAATTACGGATCCTTTCACCGATGAGGAATCATTCATACATCCTAATCCCAACTCCGGGGAATTTTATCTGAATCTGAAAACAGAAAAATTCAAGCAAATAGAAGTTTTCTCATTACAGGGCAGATTGTTGTACTCAGGTGAACTTGGGGATGTTCACCGGGTTTCCCTGAATCTCTGTCCCGGACTGTACTTCGTCATGTTAAAAAATGAAAACCGGCAAATGGTTGAAAAACTGATCGTGCAATAAGCAGCGGAAGTATTTATCCCCACCCCATTCTTTTCTTCAGCTCCGTTATATGCGCAAGATGGTGTTTACCGTGCCAGGCGTACATTGCTGCAACTTCATCCAATTTGTAATCAGATTTTTTTTCAGGATGATGAAAAGTCCTTTTCCAGTCTGCCG
>CAYOYI010000089.1:0-11843 GCA_964408105.1 uncultured Chitinophagaceae bacterium
TTCTACAAACACTTCCTGATACACAAAGGGATGTCATCAAAATGTTTTTTGGTTTAGGAACAGAAGAGCCAATGAGACTGGAAAGGATTTCGGAGAAACTGGGCCTTACAAGAGAAAGAGTAAGACAGATAAAAGACAAGGCATTGGTTAGGCTGCGCAGCCGTTCATCCGGAACGATAATGAAGGATTATTTGTGTCAATAAGAAACGGAAATAACATAAACGCTATTTCGATGCCAGCTTCACATCCACCGCGTTTGCTCCCTTGTGGCTGCGTTCGATCCTGAACGTGACGTTATCGTTGGCTCGAATCGTTTCAGCGTGTTGGTTCACATGGGTAAAATAACTTTCACTTGTTTCGGAATCCTTTATAAATCCATATCCTTTCGACTCATCAAACATTGTTACCCTGCCATGGCGTTCTGATCTGCCCGGAGAGTCATTTTCACGGCTTGGGACACTGATCTCAATATTTTCCGCTTTGACCTTTGTTTTTTGGGCGGGGTCAGGCGGGGTTGAAGAGAAATTTCCAAATTCATCCACATAGGCTATCATATTATTGAGGCTACCATCCGTGGCGTTAGCTTTCCGCTCCTCTTTTCTTCGCGCTTTGTCTTCTCTTTTCTTTATCTTTTTCTTTTCGTTTTGCTTTTTGTTCCAGGTTTCTCTTCCCATTCGCTGTTTTCGTTTTTTAGAGTATTCAAATAATTGGATTCTTGCCGATGCTGCATTCAGCTATTCGATCAACTCAAGATTCGGGTACAGAGGACGCCAGACCTCTTCCATTATTTCAAGGCTCCTTACATAAACGATAGTCCGTTCATCAAGCTTCACCTTAAATTTTGGGTTTTGCTTTTTGAAATTTTTGGTGAGAATTTTCGTCTTGGGCCTTCCCGCTTTTCTGTTATTCATTTTCATGCAAAAAAATTTAGTAAGTCTGAAAATCAGCAACTACAAACTACTTCAAGACGAAAACCATCAATTAACGCTCCGGATGGAAGTTACAAGAGGAGCAAGTATTCCGATTAGGAAGGATAGTGAAGCCTGATTGCAAATCTAAGCATAAATAGATCAGCAGATTCGTTGGATTGTTGGTGAGGTAACGAAAGCTGCTGCGAAGGCAAAAAAAAATCCGCCTTTTCCAAGGCGGATCAAACTAAAATTCAGATTCTATTCTTAATTAGCTAATGTAACATCCACTGCGTTCATCCCTTTCTTACCGGGCTTAACATCAAAGGTGACTTCATCACCTTCCCGTATGTCACTTTTGAGGCCTGATGAATGTACAAATACATCCTGTCCGGTTTCTAAGTCATTAATAAAACCGAATCCTTTTGATTCGTTGTAAAACTTCACTTTACCTTTTTTCATTTTTAAATTTTAAATTCTAATAATCCTCAAAGCTAATCTAAATAGTTTACATTCTATGATTTAGTTTTGATGTTTATCTTTCGTTCAGCCGGATTGAAAATCCCGCCTTTTACGGGCTTTACGTTAGTTTGTCCTGTTGATCTGCCTCCGCCATTTTACGATTAACGGTTCGCAATTAACTGCTAACTCCCTTCCTGTTCTTTACGAGCGTTAGCCGCCTTAGTGAATTCGAGGGAGATAACGGACTTCTCAACTTTGAGTTTGGTGCCTCCATCCACTTCAATAAGAAAGGTGTCATCATTCACTTTAGCCACCTTCCCATGAATGCCACCGGCAGTCACCACTTTGTCGCCTTTCTTAACCTCTGCAATGAAATTTTTCTGTTCTTTCGCCTTTTTTGTTTGCGGTCGGATCATGAAAAAATACATGACCACGAAGATGGCCACCATAAAAATCAAAGTGGGCACGGGACTACCCTGCCCACCTTGCAATAACATTATATCTAAGAGCATCAATCCTGATTAGTTGACCGGTGCCGGCTCATCGCCACCTTCCACTTCACTTACAATAGTGAGCGTAGTGCGGACCGGATTGGTGTTAGCAGTGATTGTAACGGTTTTCCTTTGAACCCCCTTCTTCCCTTTCGGGTCAAATGATACTGTGATATCACCTGCTTCGCCAACTGCAATCGGTTCTTTAGAGTAATTAGGAACGGTGCATCCGCATGAACCCTTAGCTTCAGAAATCACCAGAGGTTCAGTACCGGTGTTCGTGAATTTAAAAGTGTATTCAACATTGTCCGTTGCGGGAATTTTACCAAAGTCGTGCTCGGTCTTCTCAAAGGTGAAAGCGGCATTTCCCGGTGCCGGATCGGCTGGCGGGGTCATTGCAGGATCGGTAATGGCCTCAGTGCCGGCAGCCGGGGCGCCATCTGTTGAAGTCGCCTCAGTTGAAGTTGCTTCTTCACCGGTTGCAGAACTCTCACCACCACTGTTACAGGAATACAGTGCAAATGAAACCATGAACACGTAAAAAAAAGTTTTCATTGTATGCTTATTTTTTTTGTTACAAATTTTTTCGCGCCCAAAGATAATCAGATTTAATGAAAAGCAAACCCAGCTAAACCGTTTGATTTTTCATTTAGCATCTTTTAACTAATCAAAGATTCCCTTTGAGCTTAGTTGTCATAGTAAAGGAAAAATTCGTAAGGATGAGGCCTTAACGACATCTCGGCCAGCTCATTTTTCCGCTTGTAAGAAATCCAGGTTTCGATTAGGTCTTCGGTAAACACTCCTCCTTTAAGCAAAAATTCATGATCCTTTTCCAAAGCGCCCAAAGCTTCACCAAGCGATCCCGGCACATGTCTGAACTTCTTTAATTCCGATTCCGATAACTCGTATATATCAACGTCAAGCGGCTTGCCCGGGTCGATCTTATTTGTGATCCCGTCAAGGGCTGCCATCAATATTGCGGTGAACGTCAGGTAACCATTGCAGCTCGGATCGGGGCAACGGAACTCAAACCGCTTTGCCTTCGGATTATTTGAATACATCGGAATGCGGACGGAAGCGGAACGGTTTCTTTGCGAATACACCAGATTCACAGGAGCTTCAAATCCCGGCACCAGTCTGCGATATGAATTGGTTGTTGGAGCTGCGAAAGCAAGTATTGACGCAGCATGTTTCAACACACCGCCAATAGCATGAAGCGCTATCTGGCTCATCCCAGCGTATTTATCGCCTGCAAAAAGCGGCTTGCCTCCTTTCCATAATGAAAAATGAACGTGCATACCGCTGCCATTATCCTTGAAAATCGGCTTGGGCATGAATGTTACTGTTTTCCCATAGCGCTTTGCAACATTTTTGATAATGTATTTATACCACATAAATTGATCTGCCATGGTGAGCAGATCGCAAAACTTCATGTCTATCTCACTCTGTCCGCCAGTTGCAACTTCATGGTGATGAGCTTCCACTTTGATACCGATCTTTCTCATTTCATTCACCATTTCTCCCCGCAGATCGTGATAAGTGTCGGTCGGGCTTACGGGAAAATATCCTCCCTTGTAGCTCGGCTTATATCCGAGGTTAGGCTCTTCGATGCGGTTGGTGTTCCACGCGCCTTCCACCGAATCAATTTTATAGAAACCTGTGTGCTGGTTTTGCTCGAAACGCACTTCATCGAAAATGAAAAATTCAGGTTCCGGACCGATGAAAACCGTATCGGCTAAACCGGTCTTCTTCAAATACTCAACACCTTTATGCGCGACATGGCGGGGATCACGGGAATAGCGCTCGTGAGTGACCGGGTCAACAATGTTGGCAATTACGCTCACTGTTGGCTCCTTGAAAAACGGATCAATCAGCGTGGTGTTAGCATCAGGAATCGCAAGCATATCACTCATGTGAATGCCCTGCCAACCCCGAATTGAAGATCCATCAAAACCAAGGCCTTCCTTAAATGTGTCTTCATCCCAAAGCTCGATCGGGTATGAACAATGCTGCCATGAGCCGAGCAGGTCAACAAATTTCAAGTCAACCATTTCAGCTTTGTGTTTTTTTGCAAATTCAAAGAATTGTTTAGGTGTCATAAGTGAGAGTTTAACCGGAAAAATAAATAAACCAAAACGGCTTTTAAAAAGAGAGGCAATAATTTTTTTTGCACATGGCGGCAGACAAACCCATGCCTTGTCCGCTTGGTGCATTGGAGGAATATACCTACATTAGCCTTCGTGTTTTCAATAATAGCATTGCTATTGTCAGAATAAAATCGCATTTTTAAACAAAACATTTCCATGAATAGGCTTATTCCTGCAATAATTGTCCTGTCCTTTGCTGTAACTGCTTTTGCCCAAAGCCCGTCAATCAGCCGTGAGGTTATCGCTGCGGGTGGTGATTATTTCACTTCACCGGTCGGCTCGTTGTCGTGGACTTTAGGAGAACCTGTAGTTGAGACGGTAGTGAATGGCGGTATTAACATCGTGCTTACCCAGGGATTTCAGCAGCCGGATGAATTGGATTCCATTCCAATAGGCATATTTACCCCTACCGCCAGCAATAATGTGTTTGTTTCCATGTATCCCAATCCTGTAGCACACTCCATTCGTCTTGATGTGAAATATGATGACAATTCAAGGATTAGAATTGAACTGATAGACCTGCTCGGCAGGGTATTGAATTCTGACGAACTCGATGTACAAAAAAATCTGATCAGCAATTACCAGATTGATGTCAGTACTCTGGCATCAGGCATGTATATATTCCGGCTTACGGATAAAGGGCAATTGCTGAACAGCTACAAATTCCAGAAGGTATCCAACTAACGTATTTACGCGCTTACAACCTAAATTTTCCGGTCATGAAAAAGGTTTTGCTCACAGGAGCCATTTTGCTCCTTGGTGGGATTGCCATATTCGCGCAAATCCCCCAGGAATTTAAATATCAGGCTGTTGCAAGAGATGAACGAGGCGGCTTAATCATAAGCCAAAGCATCAGCCTTCGAATTAGCATTATTGACAGCGCTGCTGGCGGCACGAGCGTTTATTCTGAAGTACATAAGACCGGAACGAACGCTTACGGACTTTTTTCCATCAATATCGGTTCAGGCCTTAACCCAACAGGGCTATTCAGCAATATAGACTGGAGCACCGGGGACAAGCACCTGAAAGTGCAAATGGATCCCAGTGGCGGTTCGAATTATTACAGTCTTGGAACTTCAAAGCTGCTTTCAGTGCCCTACGCATTGCATGCCAAAACAGCAGAGAGCAGCAACGAGAAGATCACGGATATTGAATATAACAGCACTTCGAATATACTTGCCATCACGGAAAGCGGAACAACGCATTCGGTTGTGATTGCAGATGAAACAGATGATCTGGGCAATAACGTTTTAAATGACTTGTCTGATGTGAGCGTGTCTCCTTCGACAGGTCAGGTATTAAAATGGGACGGTGCAAAATGGATTTCCGGTGCAGATGAAGTAAACAATCAAACTCTGGCCATAATTGGCAACGTGCTTTCCATCACTGACGGTAACAGCATTAACCTTTCATCGTTTCTTGACAATACGGATAGCCAGACTTTAAACTACAATTCCGGAACCGGCGATCTTTCAATATCAAATGGTAATACCGTTAATCTGAGTGGCATAAGCTCTGCCGGCTATAACACCGCTTTCCAATTTAATTCAGGCACATTAACGATAACGGATAATGGCGGTTCACTGAATGTTGTCATACCGGACAATGTGAATGATGCTGATGCAGATCCGGCAAACGAAATTCAAATCATTTCCAAAAATGGAAACACTATCACTCTCTCGAATAGTGGCGGGTCGTTCGATCTTTCAAGCTATCTCGATAATACTGACAATCAAACACTAACTTTTAACGCAGGATCTCTTTCAATCAGCGGAGGAAATACCGTCTCGATTCCAGACAATGTGAATGACGCTGACGCTGACCCTGCAAATGAATTACAAACAATTTCCAAAAATGGAAATACCGTTTCTCTTTCTAATGGTGGTGGCTCCTTTGTTGATGCGGTGGACGATGCCGATAATGTTATCGGGAATGAATACAACACCAGTTTAAGCCTCAATGGGAATACGCTTAACCTTACCGATAATGGAGGAACGCTTTCCGTCAATTTAGCGCCACTATCTGATGCGGATGCAGATCCGACAAATGAGTTACAAACTATTTCAAAGTCCGGGAATACTGTTACCCTCTCTAATGGTGGTGGATCATTTATTGACGCGGTGGATGATGCGGATTCAAACCCTACCAATGAGCTGCAAAGCCTGAGCCTGAACGGAAATACCCTTAGTATCGTACCGACTGGACTAAATCCTGTTAATCTTTCGCAGTTTTTAGATAATACTGACAGTCAAAATTTAAGTTCCTCAGTCAGTAATAAAAACGTCACCCTATCAATAACTGGCGGTACCGGAACGACATTCAGCATTGATGACGGTGACAGCAATCCAACAAATGAAATTCAAACTTTGAATTTAGCCGGCAGCAGCCTATCCATCAGCGGAGGCAATACGGTGGTCCTGCCGGATAATGTAAATGATGCGGATGCTAATCCGACAAATGAAATTCAAACACTAAGCTTTTCGGGAGGTACGTTGACCATAAGCGGAGGAAACAGCGTCAACATTCCTGATAATATCAATGATGCCGACAATGTAGTTGGCAACGAATTTCAAAATCTTACTTTGAATGGTTCAATACTTGGCCTTACCAATAGTGCGGTAACCGTAAATCTTCCAACTGCATTACCCTCCGGAGTTATCGTGATGTGGTCCGGCACACTGGCCACAATCCCTTCGGGATGGGCATTATGCAACGGATCAAACGGAACGCCCGATCTGCGGGACAGATTCATTACCAGCGTGGGCACAGGTGAAAATCCCGGAGCAACGGGCGGTGCCAACTCCTATAATCTCTCCATTGGACAACTTCCACCCATTTCATTTTCGGGAACAACTAATGCTGCCGGGGGACACGGACACAGCGCCTCTGGAACCATTTCAAATAATGGCGACCACTCTCACTCAGGCTCAACATCTTCTGATGGCAACCACACACACACTGGTTCCACTTCTACAGCCGGTGACCATTCCCATACCGGCAATACATCTACTGATGGTGCGCACAATCACAATTACTACCTGGATAATTCCGGAATTTCAAGTAGCGGGAATAATGCAGATGGCGACAGTGATGCTGACAACGCCGGAACAACCACTACCAATGGCTCCCATTCCCATAGCCTGAATATCAATTCAGCCGGCTCTCATTCTCATAATTTAAACCTCAATAATGCCGGTCTTCACGGACATACATTTATCACCAGCAATGCCGGAAGCCATTCGCATACACTTTCATTATCTATTGATGCAGTTTCTGACCACACCCACTCTTTCACCACCAACACAATAGGCTCAGGAAATTCAATTGATAATCGCCCGGCTTATTATAAATTAGCCTTCATTATGAAATTATAGGTGGATTATAAATATTGAAGTATTGGAGATTTATTATTAGCTTCAACGTAACCAAAAAACTTTTCGTCATGAAACAGGTCACACTCGTAGGAATCGTAACGTTCCTTTCGGTTTCATTTGTCTTTTCTCAACTTCCTCAGGGAATCAAATACCAGGCTGTTTCCCGCGATGAAAGCGGAAGTCTCCTTGTCAATCAAAACATCAGCGTGCGTGTCACTATTCTCGACAGCGCTGCCGGTGGCACCAACGTTTATTCCGAAATACACAAAACCGGAACAAACAAGTATGGCCTTTTCACGATCAATGTGGGTGAGGGGCTTACGCCCTCAGGCGTTTTCGCCAACATACCATGGGAAACCGGTGATAAGTATTTGAAAATAGAAATGGATCCCGGTGGCGGCTCAAACTATTTCCTTCTTGGCATCTCAAAGATGCTAACTGTTCCTTATGCATTCTTCTCGGGAAAGGCAGCAACCAGCAATGAAAAGATCACAGATGTAACGTACAACCCAACGTCAGATGTATTAACCATTACAGAGGGCGGAACAACTCACACAACATCCATCAAAGAGGAAGTTGATGATCTGAGCGATAACGTGTTAAATGACCTGTCTGATGTGAGCGGCACTCCTGCTGCCGGTGATGTTTTGAAATGGGACGGAACACAATGGACCTCTTCGCCTGACGCGGTGAACAATCAGAATCTTGCCATTATCGGTAATGTGCTTTCAATTTCTGACGGAAATTCTATTAACCTTTCTTCATTTTTAGATAACACCGATCAACAAACTTTGACATTTGATGCCGGCACGGGAAACCTCACAATTTCAAATGGCAACACGATTAATCTAACCACGCTGAGCTCAGGAGGTTTTAATACCGCATTTCAATACAATGCCGGAACGCTTTCCATCACCGACAATGGAGGAACGCTCAGTGTAAATATTCCTGACAATGTGAATGATGCCGATTCCAATCCGGCAAATGAATTGCAGACACTCACAAAATCAGGAAATATTTTAACACTGTCTCAAGCAGGTGGCTCTGTTGATTTAACAAGTTATCTTGATAACACGGACAACCAGACATTGTCATTCAATGCCGGACTGCTTTCCATCAGCGGAGGAAATTCGGTTTCAATTCCTGACAATGTAAATGATGCTGACGCAGATCCAAGTAACGAATTACAAACGATTTCAAAATCCGGAAACACAGTAACGCTTTCCAATGGCGGTGGTTCATTCACTGATGCGGTTGATGATGCGGATAATGTTGTGGGTAACGAGTTCAACACAAGTTTGAACCTTAGCGGGAATACACTTAGCCTCACGGATAACGGAGGCACGCTTTCGGTAAATCTTGCAACACTTGCCGATGCGGATGGCGATCCAACGAACGAGCTGATACAAGGCATTAACCTTACCGGAACTACTTTAAATATTACTGATGCAGGCGGCACCAAATCTGTCAACCTCAATGCGCTGGTAAATGATGCGGATTCAAACCCGACCAATGAGTTGCAGGACCTCTCACTTTCAGGAACTACACTTAGCTTATCAAATGATCCTTCCACAGTGAGCCTTGCTCAGTTCCTTCAAACCTTGAGTTTCTCTGGAGGAACACTTTCTATTTCCGGTGGAAACAGCGTGAATATTCCCGATAATGTAAACGATGCCGACTCTGATCCAAACAACGAAATCCAGAATTTGGTGAAGGTCAATGACACTACTTTAACACTGACCGGAAGCGCAGTGAACATCACGATTCCTACCAGCATTGGCCCTCAGGGTCCACAAGGACCTCCAGGAAATGACGGAGCAATCGGACCTCAAGGACCTGCCGGTCCTGCAGGAAATGACGGTGCTGCCGGACCTCAAGGGCCCCCAGGACCACAGGGATCAGCGGGAAATGACGGTGCAACCGGACCGCAAGGACCCGCTGGGCCACAGGGACCAGCAGGAAATGACGGTGCAACAGGTCCTCAGGGACCTGCCGGACCGCAGGGTCCCCAAGGTGCCACTGGGCCACAAGGACCTGCCGGACCGCAAGGCGCAACAGGTGCCACGGGACCTCAAGGACCAACGGGTGCTACAGGAGCAACCGGTGCTACCGGACCACAAGGTCCTCAGGGAATTCCTGGACCTGTAGGATGCGGCTCATCCAACTACATTGTAAAATCAAATGGAGCGTCTGCCATCTGTAGTCAGATTTTCGATAATGGCACTAACGTAGGTATTGGAACGGCAGGTCCGGGCTCAAAACTTCATGTGGTACAAACCAGCGGCTCAACTACCAACGCGTATCTCGGATTCGTAGGAGTTGTTGCTGCCTCTTCAGCCGGAGGATCAGCAATTTACGGTCAAGCCAGCTCTGCAGGAAGAGTTGGATTGGTTGGGGTGACGGACGGAAGTGCTGACTATACCGCTACAATTGGACATTCAAGCGTTTGGACCGGACACTGGGGAAGAACGACATACCAGGACGGAACCGGTACCTTAGGGAGATGTGACAATGGAGGCATTGGTGTGTTTGGATACGCCTATGATGGTCCAAACGTAGATTATGGTGTCTATGGACATTGTGATGATGCTGCTCAGGATTGGGCCGGATATTTTACGGGCGATGTTTATTGCGGGGGAACATATTTTGATATAGCAGAAATGTATGCGGATGATGGCAACATTCCTGTTTGCGCTTTGGTTTCTATTAGCCAAAGCAGCAGTGAAGCTGAAAAAATAAGAGTGACCATCACTACCAAAGCTTATGATCCGATGCTCGTAGGTGTGAAATCAGAAAAACCTGCAATCTACTTTGGACCAACTGAACATGCTGAGGAGTACAGGGCTGACTTCATTGAATTACAACGACTGATTTCCGATGTAAAACGTCCTGAACCAAGCAATCCAATATGGCAAAGAAGAGACGAGATCATGTCTGTATTTGATCCAAAAAGTGCGGCAGATCCGGGTTCTGCAATAGCTCTTGCAGGAAGAGTCCGAGTATTAGCTACAACTCAGAATGGCCCGATTAAGGTTGGCGACCCGATCACTTCATCTGATCTTCCGGGACACGGAATGAAAGCTACCAGGCCTGGTCTGGTCATTGGTTTTGCGATGAGCGAACTGGAATCTGGGGAAGGATTAATCTTAGTGAATGTAAACTATTCTCACTACACCCCTCCGGTTGAAATTGAAAAGAACAATTCAACACAATTGGTGAAAGGTGGAACCGAAATCTTGGCCGGGCAGGAACAATGGGTGAGTTTCTCGGATGAATACTCAAGAAGCCTGAAAGGAACCGCTCCGGTAATCACAGTAACAAGTAATAACCCGGAGATAACCCTTTCGATAGTTGAAAAAACAAATCAGGGTTTCCGTATCAAGGCTTCGAAGAAGGTCAATTCCCTGACATTTGACTGGATTTCCGTTTCAGTTGACTAACTTCGGGAGCAAACCCTAAGTTTTTAAAACCATGAAGAAGTCTTTGCTTTTCCCATTGGGAATGTTGCTCTTTTTCCTTGCAAACTCCCAAATACCACAAGGTATTAAGTACCAGGCTGTAGCAAGAGATGAAAGCGGCTCGCTATTAATAAACCAAAATATCAGCGTAAAGATATCCATCCTGGATAGTGCAAATGCCGGGAATGTGGTTTATTCAGAGATCCATAAGGCAGGAACCAATAAATACGGTTTATTCACGGTGAACGTGGGCGAAGGATTGGCACCAACCGGAGTGTTTGCAAACATCCCCTGGGATACCGGAGACAAATATTTGAAGATTGAGATGGATCCGGTCGGAGGTTCCAACTATACTCTTTTAGGAATCTCAAAGATGCTTACCGTTCCCTACGCATTCTATGCCGGAAAAACTGCGGGTGGCAATGATAAAATAACTGATGTAACCTATAACGGAACCACTAATATACTTTCCATAACCGAAGGCGGAACGACTCATACCACCTCGATAATTGAAGAAGCTGATGACTTGAGTGACAATCAACTGAACGATCTATTCGATGTAACTACCGCGCCATCACTTGGACATGTTTTGAAATGGAACGGAACTGAATGGGTTTCGTCAATTGATGAAGTAAATAACCAGAGCCTCGCTATTATTGGTAATGTGTTGTCAATTACTGATGGAAATACTGTTGACCTTTCATCTTACCTTGACAACACCGATAACCAAACTCTTTCAATAAGTGGTACTGCTCTTACAATATCAAACGGTAACACAATCTCGATTCCCACAAGCATTGGTCCTCAAGGACCGGCTGGTCCCCAGGGACCGCAAGGATTACCCGGAGCGGATGGCGCGGTTGGACCACAAGGGCCTGCCGGTCCTCAGGGTCCACAAGGACTTCCCGGAGCAGATGGTGCGGTTGGACCACAAGGGCCTGCCGGTCCTCAGGGTCCACAAGGTGTACCCGGAGCGGATGGCGCGGTTGGACCGCAAGGACCT
>CAYOYI010000090.1:0-11829 GCA_964408105.1 uncultured Chitinophagaceae bacterium
CACCGATGTAATAATGTATCGCAAAAAAAGCAAACCGTTGGGTATCCCCGGAAAAATAGACTTCGACTTTATTGAAACCACTTCTGTTGACGGTCGCAAAATAGCCCTGAACGGCTATGAAAAATTTGAAGGCGAAAGAAAAACTGGCAAAGTAGTTGCCGTATCAGTTTCGCTTGGCTGGTTGGCCCCGCCTGTATTCCTGGTGCTTTTGATAAAAGGAGAAGGTGCAATGATAGCGGAGAACACCATTGTTGACATGATCCGCGTCACGGATAATTATGAAGTAGATCTGTCACAAGCAAAATAGCCTAGCTGATTTTAATAAATCCAAGCTCAATGCGTTCAATTTTCATTATCGCAATTAATATGACCTTCAGCGGGTTCATTGTTTCTGCGAACAATATCGAATTTCTGCTTTCGAAAGCGGATGAGGCAAGGAAGGCTTATCACGATGAGGAAGCAATTGATGCCTACAAAGAAATTCTAAAAATTGATCCATCTCACCTAGAGTCACTTTGGAGGACGAGCTACGCCTACCAGAGGCTTGGCTGGCTTGAGGAAAATGCTGAAACGAAAAAGCAATTGTTCGATAAGGCTTTGAACTACGCGAAGACAGCTCTTGAAAAATATCCCAATGATTTTTTTGCCAATATGGTGATGGCTGGGAGCATTGCTCGGTCTTCGGAATTCTATTCTCCTAAGGAGAGGGTACATGCGGTTTGGGACATCAAGAAATATGCGGACGTAGCCCTGAGTTTCAAGCGTGACAACGCTGACCTGTATTATCTTATCGGCTGGTGGAATTTTGAGCTCTCAAAGGCATCATGGGTGGAGCGCTCACTGGCTCGCATTTTATTTGGCGGATTGCCTACCGGTGCAACTCTTGAAAATGCCGTGAAGTATCTAAACAAGGCTATTGCGCTCAAACCCGGTTACATGGTTTACCTGTACGACCTCGCAACTTTCTATGAAAAATCAGACGATAGAATCAACGCTAAAAATACCATTACTCCTGCGCTCAAGATCATTCCCGCTTCTCCCGAAGATTTTATTTACATCGAAAAGTGCCGCAATTTGTACAGCCGCGTTGTACAGTAGCGCCTAAAGCCCGTCTAAAAATTCCTTTACATCGCTATAAGCCTGCATTGCATCTTCTGATACTCCCGGAAGATTGAAAAAGCCGTGTATCAATTGCTTGTACTCTTTGTATTTGTTCCTATTGGCGGCTTTTTTCAATTGCAGGTAATAATTATATCCATCATCCAATAATGGATCAAACTCAGCGGTGAGAATAAAAGCCGGGGCAAGGCCGCTGAAATCAGTTTCATAGCTTGGTGAAACAAGCGGGTGGCACTGATCTTCTTTTCGGGGAGTATATTGCTGCTGAAACCAAAACATCGCTTCTTTAGTCAGAAGGTAACCTTCCCCGTTTCTTTGAATTGACGGATTATTCAGTTTCCCATCAATCCACGGATAAACCAGTATTTGGGCAAGTACCGGGATGCTTTCTCTTTTACACCTGTGCGCCATGCAGGCAGCCAGGTTTCCGCCAGCGCTGTCACCGTGAAGGATAATCTTCGTTGCATCACCTCCGTACCTGCTGATATTCTCCCGTACCCATTGAATCGCTGCGAACGCATCCTCGTGGGCTGTAGGAAATGAATACTCGGGTGCGAGCCGGTAATCAACTGATACTACAACACAATTATTCATCAAGCAAAGCCTTCGGCAAACTCCATCATGCGAATTCAGGCCATAAAACACAAAACCACCCCCGTGGTAATAGATTATCACGCGCTGACCTGTAGCGTCAGAATTCCTGTAAATTCTGATTGGCACTTTGTCCGCCTGGGTGTCTTCCACCTTGGCTATGGAAATTTTCCGATCGAATAAAAAAGACCCAAGACGGGCGGCAGATTCGGCTTGTCTGCGCATTGCTTTAATATCCATATTCTTGCCGGGTTCAATTGGCTTCCGGAATCGCGCAAACAGTAGTATGATCTTTACTTTCCAGTTCATTATTTAAAAAATGAAAATAAGCAAATGTCCTTTCGATTTTCCCCTTTTTCTCTATATCTTTGCCAACCGCTTTTTTTTAAAAACAGGTTCTTGGACATTTTAAAGCAATATCGCATCCCTTTTACGGGTCTTAAGCTCGGTCATCATGCCTTCCGGTTTGATGTAAATGATGACTTTTTCAAAGCTTTCAAGGATTCCGAAATAAAAAAGGGGGCGGTTCAGGTAGATGTTGACTTTGAGAAGCGGGAAAGCTTTTTTGTGGTCGGCTTTTCGATTGAAGGAAAGGTAGAGGTGGAATGTGACAGATGCCTTCAGATATTCGATCAGCCGATTTTGGACGAGTTCAAAGTGTATGTGAAGTTTGATGATGAGGCGAAGCAGCGGGGCGAGGAAGATGAGGATATCATTTATATTTCAAGGAATGATATTTACCTCGACTTAAGCCAGTTGATATATGAGTTCATTGTGTTGAGTGTGCCGATCCAGAAAATATGCACTCCGAAAGCGGATGGCTCATCGGGATGCAACGAACAGGTTTTAAAGATTCTTGAAAATAAAAAGGAAAAGAAAGACGAGATAGACCCGCGCTGGTCAGCATTGAAAAAACTGAAATAAACATTTAAAGTCATGCCAAATCCCAAACAACGACATTCCAAACAAAGGACGCGCACCAGAAGAAGTACCTATAAGGCAGCGGTTCCGACAGTAAGCATTTGCCCGACAACCGGAGTGGCGCACCTTCGCCACAGGGCATATTACGTTGATGGAAATCTTTACTATAACGGAAAAATGGTGACTGAGGCGAAGGCGTCTGCCTAAGCGCTCGTAAAGTCATTTTTATTCTTTACTGAATGAGCCAGATTCGCGCTGCTATTTCTGCGATAAGTGGCTACGTGCCAGAGGATATCCTCACCAATGCTGACCTTGAAAAAATGGTGGACACCAATGATGAGTGGATCACCATAAGGACAGGCATAAAGGAAAGACGCATTCTGAAAGGTGCCGGATTAGGCTCGTCTTACCTCGGAGCAAAAGCTGTAGGAAATCTTCTTGAGAGCACAGGAACCGACCCGGAAGAAATTGATCTGCTGATCTGTGCCACAATCACACCCGATCTGCCGCTACCTGCCACCGCCAACATCATTTGCGATAAGCTTGGTATTAAAAACGCCTTTAGCTTCGATGTAGGAGCTGCCTGTTCAGGGTTTTTATATGCCCTGGCAACAGGAGCGCAGTTCATTGAATCAGGCAGGTTCAATAAAGTCATAGTAGTTGGTGCCGATAAAATGACTTCAATCGTTAACTACGAGGACAGAGAAACCTGCATACTTTTCGGAGATGCCTCAGGAGCCGTGCTGCTGGAGCCTTCGCCCAAATTCGGAATCATGGATTTCGTACTGAAATCCGATGGGTCAGGCTGCAAGCACCTTCACGTTAAAGCAGGCGGTTCAGCCAGACCAGCCTCGCATGAAACTATTGACGCAGGTGAGCATTTTGTGTTTCAGGAGGGTAAGGCGGTTTTTAAATTTGCCGTGGTGAATATGGCTGAAGTTTGCGAACAGGTGATGAAGCGAAACGAACTGACTGCTGCTGATGTCAATTGGCTGGTGCCCCACCAGGCCAATAAAAGGATAATAGAAGCAACAAGAACCCGTTTAGGGTTGCCTGAAGAAAAAGTGATGGTGAATATTGAAAAATATGGCAACACTACCGCTGCAACTATTCCGCTCTGCCTGTGGGAATGGGAAGATAAATTGAAAAAGGGAGATAATCTGATTCTAACAGCAGTTGGGGGAGGTTACACCTGGGGAGCGCTGTATTTAACCTGGGCTTATTAAGACATAAAAATCAAATCACCGAATTAACAAACCATCGAATTAAATGGCAACGACAGCAGATTTCAGAACCGGCATGTGCATCTATCACAATAACGACATCTGGCAAATACTGGACTTCCAGCATGTGAAGATGCAGCAAAGAAGGCCCATTGTAAGAACCAAAATAAAAAACCTTTCAACCGCAAAAGTGCTGGAGGTAACGTTCAGTGCTGGAGATAAAGTGGATGATGTGAGAGTGGAAAGGCGCGTTCTTCAATACCTCTACAAAGATGAATCCGGGTACACTTTTATGGATCAAACCACGTATGACCAGATCACCATTGATTCAAGCATGGTGTCGAGTGCTGATCTGCTGAAGGAAGGTCAGGAAGTGGAAATACTTTTCGCGGCTGAGGACGAAAAGCCATTGCTGGTAGAATTGCCGCCATTCGTGGTGCTCGAAGTAACTTACACCGAGCCTGGTGTAAGAGGCGACACCGCTACAAATGTCACCAAGCCTGCCAAGGTTGAAACCGGTGCTGAGATCGCAGTCCCGATCTTCGTGGATACCGGTGAAAAAATAAAAGTGGATACCCGCACCCACGCTTATGTTGAAAGGGTAAAATGAAGATTCTGATATTCCTTTCATATTTCGGATATTAGTAACCAGAAATCGAACGATATGGATTTTAAGCAAATTCAGGAGCTGATTAAGATAGTCGGAAAATCTGATCTTATCGAGCTGAAAATTGAGCAGGATAATTTCAAGATCACACTCAAAAAGGGAGACGGAGCACCGGTGGCTTTTCAGCAGCCCCAGAGGCTGGTTATGGCGGAGGCACCGCAGGCGCAATCCGCGCCTGTTGCCGAAGCACCATCATCGGAAGAAAAGAAAGAGGCGCCAAAAGCTGATAATAAGCATACCACTATAAAATCTCCGATGGTAGGCACCTTTTATCGTTCGCCATCCCCGGATAAAGACCCGTTTGTGAAAGTTGGAGACATCATCAAAAAGGGCGACCACATATGCATTATCGAAGCGATGAAACTTTTCAATGAAATTGAATCGGAAGTGGAAGGAAAGGTTATAAAGATTCTGGCCGAAGACGCATCGCCTGTTGAATATGATCAGCCGCTTTTCCTGATTGATCCGTCAGGAGTTTAAATAATGTTCAAGAAGATCCTAATTGCAAACAGGGGCGAAATCGCCTTGCGTGTTATCCGCACTTGCCGGGAAATGGGCATCAAAACTGTTGCTGTCTATTCAACTGCTGATAAAGAAAGCCTGCACGTGCGCTTTGCCGATGAGGCTGTTTGCATTGGCGGCCCTCCAAGCAGCGAGAGTTATCTGAAGATACCCACGATCATGGCGGTGGCTGAAGTGACAAATTCCGATGCCATCCACCCCGGCTATGGCTTTCATGCGGAAAGCACCGCGTTCGCAGAACTGTGTGAACAATACAACATCAAGCTTATCGGTCCTACGTCTGAAATGATCAGGAAGATGGGCGATAAGATTACCGCAAAAAAAACCATGAAGGATGCCGGAGTCCCGATTGTTCCGGGTTCTGATGGTTTGATAACTGATGTTGCTGCTGCAAAGAAGGTAATAAAAAAAATCGGATATCCCGTTGTCATCAAAGCAACGGCCGGTGGTGGTGGAAAGGGTATCCGGATCGTGCGCGATGAAAAAGATTTTGAAAAAGCATTTGAAATTGCGCGAGCCGAAGCAAAGGCATCTTTTTCAAATGAAGGCGTTTACATCGAGAAATTCATTGAAGAACCCCGGCATATTGAAATTCAAATTGCCGGTGACCAATATGGGAATGTGATCCATATGTCTGAGCGCGATTGCTCGATTCAGCGCAGAATGCAAAAGCTGGTTGAAGAATCCCCCTCCCCTTTCGTAGATAGCAAACTGCGCAAAAAAATGGGTGAAGCTGCGGTACTGGCAGGAAAAGCAATTAACTATGAAAGTCTGGGTACAGTTGAATTTCTGGTTGACAAATACAAGAACTTCTACTTTATGGAGATGAATACGAGGATACAGGTAGAGCACCCCGTCACAGAAGAAGTGATTGACTATGACCTTGTGAAAGAGCAGATCAAAATCGCGGCAGGCGTTAAAATCAGCGGCAAGGATTACTTTCCCGATGCGTGTGCCATGGAATGTCGCATCAATGCGGAAGATCCCTACAATAACTTTTCACCATCACCCGGAAAGATCACTTCTTTTCACACACCAAAAGGCCATGGCGTAAGGGTTGATACGCATGTCTATGCCGGATACACCGTGCCGCCTTACTATGATTCACTTCTGGCTAAAGTAATTTGCCGCGCCAAAACCCGAGATGCCGTGATAGCAAAAATGGACCGTGCGTTGACTGAATTTATCGTTGAAGGTGTAAAAACCACCATCCCGTTTCAAATCGCCCTCATGCGCCATGATGATTTTAAGGCCGGAAACTTCACCACTTCATTTGTGGAGCATTTTCAATTCAAGAAATTACAGGAATCTTCCGGCAATTAAAGCATGATTTCTCTGTATGTTTGACCTGAAAACAAGGAGGCAAGCCTTGTCCCGGGTTAAAAACTAATAAATGCACCTTTCTATAATAGTTCCGGTTTTTAATGAAGAAGCTAATATAAAAGAGCTTTTTTCTCGTCTTAAACTGACTTTGGAAAAACTGCCTGCTTCCCATGAAATAATATTTGTGAATGACGGAAGCACGGATAATACTTATTCCATTTTAAAAGAACTGGCATCAGGGAATACTCGTGTAAAGTTTATTGAACTGAGCCGAAACTTTGGTCATCAAATTGCTGTAGCTGCCGGAATAGATTATGCAACCGGTGATGCGGTGATCTCTATTGACGCTGACTTGCAGGATCCGCCAGAGCTGATTGGCGATCTGCATAAAAAGTTCAATGAAGGATTTGATGTTGTTTATGCAAAGCGAAAAACCAGGAAAGATAAAAGCATCTTAAAAAAGATTCTTTATAAGTTATTCTATCGTATTCTTGCCCGAATATCACCTACGCCCATTCCTCTTGATACTGGCGATTTCAGAATTATTTCGAAAAGAGTTGCCAATATCCTGAAAGAGATGACCGAGCAACAAAAATTTTTCAGAGGCCAAATCGCCTGGATAGGATTCCGACAGGCATTTATTGAATATGATCGTGATGAAAGGCAGCGGGGGAAACCGGGATACACTTATTCAAAGCTTTTCAAACTGGCGTTTGATGGTATAGTTTCATTCTCAAACATTCCTCTCCGGTTCGCAACTATAGCCGGTTTTTTAGTTTCGGGAATATCTTTTATACTCATTCTTTATGCGCTTTATTCCAGATTCATTATGAAGATGCCTCCTCCACAGGGATGGACGTCACTCATGATCTCGATACTTTTTATTGGAGGAATACAACTGCTTAGCATAGGAATAATTGGGGAGTACATTAGCCGGCTGAGCACTAATGTCAGAAAACGCCCGCTTTATATCGTTAAAGAAACAAACCTTAGCCAAAATCCTTAGTAAGATTGCACGGTCGCTCTGAAATGAACGAACTCACTCCTTTTCATAAACACCAGGCTACAGTCTTCACAATCCTTTTTTTTGGCATTTTCCTTTTAACGGGACTTTTTGTTTACCCTGATTATGGCATATCCTGGGACGAGCAATATTCGCGTTTTGACAATGCAAGAATAGTGTATCATTTCGTGGTTAATGGAGGGGGTGATGAGATACGGCACGCCAGCGAAAAATATCATGGACCTGCGTTTGAGTTATTTCTATTCAGCCTTGAAAAGCTTTTTAGCATCAACGACATCCGCGCAGTTTATCTCATGAGGCATCTCGTTACCTTTCTCACGTTTTTTGTCGCTGTTTATTTTTTTTTCCTCATCGCACGAAACAACTTTAACAACTGGAAGCTGGGGCTACTCGCTGCCGCTTTCCTTGTGATAAGCCCCCGGATTTTCGCTGAATCCTTTTACAATTCAAAGGATCTTGCTTTTCTTTCTTTTTTCATCATGGCTATCTACAGCCTTTTGCAATTTCATCGCCATCAAGATTATAAGTGGGCTGTAGTTCATTCTTTTTTCTGCGCAATTCTTATTGATATCAGGATACTTGGCATTCTCATTCCTGTATTTACCTTGTTCTTTTTGCTGGCAGATCAGGCGGTTACTTCCATTTTAAAAACCAAAGAATCTGTAAAATTTAAAACCAGGCCGGTAGTTGTCTATTTTATTCTCTTAATCCTTTTGATCATCTTGTTTTGGCCGGTTCTTTGGCTAAATCCTGTAAAGCATTTTGTTAACGCATTTAATGAGATGCGAAAATTCACATGGCTTGGCTCCGTTTTTTATCAGGGTATTGACCATTCCCCCGGCCAATTGCCATGGCACTACATACCGGCTTGGATTTCTATCACAACCCCACCGTTGTACATTTTTTTATTTGTATCCGGCTTTGCGCTGATCTTATTTCGGTTAATCAAAAATCCGTTCAATTTCTATCTAACTCAAAAAACAGAGTTGCTGAGTCTGTTATGTTTCTTAAGTCCGATTGTCATGGTGATCGTACTGAATTCAGTAATCTATGACGGTTGGAGACATGTTTACTTTATCTATCCCGCATTTATCCTGATAGCAGTTTATGCGTTCAACCAGTTTGATCTGTTCCTGAAAAAAAATATCTTAATAAAAACAAGAATCACCGTATGGATAATTGTTCTTATATTTCTTGCTCATACCGGCTACACAATGATTCGATATCATCCCAATCAGCAGGTTTACTTTAATCGCCTGGCAGGTGGAAGCCTGAATAGCGCCAAGGCAAAGCATGAATTTGATTACTGGGGTTTAGCGTTCAAGCAGGTGCTGGAGGAAATTGTGGAACGGGATACCTCGGCAGAAATAATTATTCATTCAAACAGTTTTCCCGGAGTATGCAACAGGAACATCCTTCATGAAGAGCAGAGAGACCGGCTTCTTTTTTCAGACAACATAGATTATTGTGACTATTTTATAACTAACTACCGGAGCCATCCTGAAGACTACGATTATCCAAATGAGTTTTACTCCGTCATCATTGATGATGCTAAGTTGGCCTCAGCGTTCCGATTTCAAAGGAACAATCCATGGATTAATAAAGAGCTAAAACAATTCAGTGATGATTTTGAAGTTGAGCAACACCTTTATAAGCCGATCTCCTCAGAACAAGCTATATCCGGCAAGTACGCGATAAAGATTGATCCATCCACGGAAAAATTTAAGCTTGGTTCTATTGGAAATGACACTTCTTTATTAAAAAAAGGAAAGATCATTATTCGTGTCTCAATATGGGTATATCAGGAAACAATAGATAACAGCAGCATGATTGTGGTGGAAATGAATTCCGAGGGATCCGAAGAAATCCTGAGCAGCACCTCGATATGTAATTATTCAAACGAGGGATATAAAAAATGGAAGAAAATCACGCTGATCACCACACTTCCCGAATTGAAATCCATAGATGAAACCGTCAATATCTATATTAGAAATTCTAATAATCGAGATACATTCTACCTGGATGACTATGAAGTGAGTTTTATAGAATTGAATCCTTTATAATTTTAAAGGCATATTTCTAACCAAAAAAGCAAAGCATATGCAACCTCAAAAAAATGTAGTCGGCTGGTTTGAGATACCCGTAGAGAATATGGATCGTGCCATAAAATTCTATGAATCGGTTTTCGATCTTAAACTTTCAAGGAACACAATGGGTCCGCTTGATATGGCATGGTTCCCGTGGGTTGAAAATGCGGTAGGCTCTCCAGGCTCGCTGGTTTGCAATAAAGAATTCTACAAACCATCAGAAGATGGTGTGCTGATCTACCTCACAGCACAATCAGGCGATCTTGCCAACGAGCTTGCCCGCGCTGAAGAAGCAGGCGGCAAAATCTTGATCCCGAAAAGACTTATTGCTGAAGACATCGGCTACATGGGGTTGTTTGTGGACAGCGAAGGGAACAGGATCGCGTTGCATTCACGACAGTGACTTATCCGTTTCCTTCTTTTCATCTCCCTCCTGTGCAAACCTCAGCAGCATATAAGTCTCGAAGACTTTGAAAATGAGGAAGACCATGAAGAAGGGGATCACAAACATCTTCTTGTTATCCGGATCAATGTAAACAAGGAAGACTACTAAAAATGCCACACTCAAAAAAAATTTTACGGCCAGCGTGCCGAAAAAAATATTGAAGAAAAACGGCCTTTTGATGCTGCGCGAATTATAGTAGCCCGAAAAAAGCGTCAGCCCCAGGAAGAAAAACAAGCTCGTCCACGTGAAGAACCTGTAAGGCTGGAAAAACTCAAAGTAATTCAGGCTCAGAATTGACAGAACAACAATAAGTATGAAGGTGAGCTTGAATGCTTTCCTGACGAAATACCGGAACTTCATTCTTTTTTGGTTATATCCCTTATCACCAAAACTAATGAAGCTATGATAAACAGCAATGAAAAAATGATGGTGAAAATAGGGCGGTCAAGTTTGAATTGCCCGTCAAGCCATTTGCCGATCAACAGGCCGATTATTATTGCTGCAAGAAACTGAAAAGCGAGACCGGAGTATTTAAGGTAATCCTTAGACGGCCTCTTTTTTGAAGGCTGGTTGCTCATTATCCATTTGGTAGGTGTTGCCCATGCTACACGAGCCGTTGAAGCGGGCGCCAGCTTCTACAACCAATTTGTTCGCGATGATGTCACCTTCGATGTCAGCGGTCGCCTTCAGGAAGAGGATCTCCTTAACCTCAATCCTGCCTTTCACCGAGCCGGATATATCTGCATTCTGGCATCGTATCTCACCTTCCACCTTTCCGTTTTGTCCGATCACGATCTTGGCGCTGGAAACAAGGTTGCCGTGAACGGAACCATCGAGCCTTATGTCATTGGATGTCTTTATTTCGCCTTCGATGGCGGTGCCTTCGCAAAACTGGTTGGTCTGGCTTCCCAACCCGGTTTTCACAGGACTTTCCTGTTTGTTGTTGAATACTCCCACCGGATTTATTTTTAAAAGATGATGTAATCTTCCGGGTTCAACGGCAGGCCGTCATGCCACAATTCAAAGTGCAGATGCGGACCGCTTGTCATCTCCCCACTGTTTCCCACCATCGCGATCGCATCGCCTGCCTTAACGAAGTTACCAGTTTTTTTCAGTAACACGGAATTATGCTTGTAGAAAGAAACTAAATTATACTCATGCTGGATGCCAATCACATACCCGGTCTCAAGCGTCCATGAGGCGAATACCACATGCCCGTCAAGCACGTTTTTGATCGGCTCGTCTGCCGGTGCCACTATATCAACCCCAAAATGTTCCTCTCTGGGATTAAACCCGGAAGTAAGATAGCCCTGCAATGGAGGAAAGAAATTCAACTGCGCCAGACTCAATTTTCCTGTCCTTTTTTGACTTGAAAATGAAAGATCATAGCGCTGCTCGTCTTCAATTTGCTCCCGCAAGAGCAAATCCTCATACGGCACTCTTTCCAGGTCAATGGTGTCATATGCCGCGGGATTCTGCGAAACCTCCTGGGCTGAAGTATCCACATTGCCGTAAAGGATATTACGGATGTTATTAATCCAGGCTTCCTGCTGCTGCACGATGTTATTTAACGAATCGGACCTCAATTCAAGGTTCACGATATCCCTGCGCAGATTCATGCTTCCATATCCGGGAATATATTCCTTCAGCGGGGTAAAGACTATGACCGCAAAAATGAGCGTTACCAAAACCACAAAAATGGCGCTGAGCAGCACGTAAACGTTAAACCGGTTGAGCCTGAACGATGCCCTTTCCTCAAAAGTTTGGTCATCGAGTATTACGAGCCGGTACTTATTCTTTAACCTTTGTAAACGCCCTTTCTTCTTTGGTTGCACTGTTAGTTACGCGTCTGCTTTTTGAGAAAAATTAAAATAAATTTGCTGGATACGAGTTTAAAGGGGCTGAAA
>CAYOYI010000091.1:0-11799 GCA_964408105.1 uncultured Chitinophagaceae bacterium
TAAAACACTTTTAGTAACTACCTCAAAAAGTGTCAAGTTTTTTTAGGAAGGTTCATTGCCACAATTGCAGCGTGCAGCGCCATAATTGCCGCTTACAGTATCCAAACCGCCACGTGCGCCATCAGGAGCAGCGCATACATCGTCCAAACTCGCAAGCTACACCATCACTACAGCGGCACGCTCTGTCCAAATAGCAACGTACATCATCAGGATCAACGCGTGCGCTTCCATAATTCCCGCTTACACCACCCGGACAGGAACACGCTTCACCCGGAAAGAGAAAGCATCCTTCCCGATCGCCACGTCATGGACACTTGGCAAAAAGTTTTAACAGAAAATGACGCAACCAACAATCACCACCTCTCAAAGCATGAAACTCATGTCGAGGGGAATAACTCAGGATTGACAAGCTGCTTCCGCGCACCTCTCGCCATCAATCGCAGCAGAAATAATTCCCCCGGCATAACCGGCACCCTCACCGCAGGGATACAAGCCTTTGATGCTGACATGCTGCAAAGTGATTTTATCACGCGGAATTCTCACAGGCGATGATGTGCGCGATTCCGGAGCGTGAACAACGGCTTCATTTGTAAGATAACCTTTCATGGATTGCCCGAATTGCTCGAACCCTTTTTGTAAGGCTCGATAAATAAAATCCGGCAACACGCCTCCCAGTTCAACTGAAGAAATTCCAGGTCTGTAGGAAGTGGCGGGGAGGTCCTGTGAAAACTTACCATTGGTAAAATCAACCAACCTCTGGGCAGGAACCTTTTGTGTTTTGCCTGCCGCAAGCCACGCCTTTCGTTCAACCGACCTTTGAAATTCCATTGCAGCAAGCGGTCCGTATTTATTGAAATCTTTAAAGTCATTTGCTCTCAATTCCACCACCACGCCTGAATTAGCAAATGGCTGATCTCTTTTTGATGGGGACCATCCATTGGTGACCACTTCTTCCTGATTGGTTGCACAGGGAGCAATTATTCCCCCGGGACACATGCAAAATGAATACACTCCCCGGTTGTCAATCTGCTTTACCATACTGTAAGGAGCCGGTGGTAAATATTTCCCGCGTGTAGCGCATTTGTATTGAATGTTGTCAATAAGCGCCTGAGTATGCTCCACTCTTACTCCAAGGGCAAACGGTTTAGCTTCGATAGTGACCCCTTTCCGCTGCAGCAATTCAAAGATGTCACGTGCTGAATGTCCAGTGCAAAGAATAACTTTTGATGACTTGAAAGTTTCACCTTTCAATGTTGAAACCCCTCTTATCCGATCTCCTTCCAGCAAAAAGTCAGTTACCCTTGTGTTAAAATGAATTTCTCCGCCATGATCCAAAATGAGGCTGCGCATGGCTTCAATGATTGCCGGAAGTTTGTTTGTGCCGATATGCGGATGAGCATCCACTAAAATTTCAGTTGTTGCGCCAAAAGCAACCAGCAGATTTAGTATCCGCTGCACATCACCTCTTTTAGTGGAACGGGTGTAAAGTTTCCCGTCAGAGTATGTTCCTGCACCACCTTCTCCAAAACAATAATTTGAATCTTCGTTTACGATATGGTTTACGTTTATTGTTTTTAGATCCCGTCTGCGCGATTTGATGTCCTTACCTCTTTCAATGATGACAGGCTTCTTTCCTTTTTCCATGCAGCGCAATGCCGCAAACAAACCTGCCGGACCGGCACCGACAATTATGATCTCCTCAGTTTTTGATACATCTGGATAATCTGGCAACCGTACAGGTAGTTTTTCAAAATCTTCATTCACATATAGTTTGACTTTCAGGTTCACTTTCACCGGGTGCTGTCGCGCGTCAATGGAGCGCCTCAGCACCTCAATGTGCCTGATCTCAATTTCAGGGATGCCGGAATGTTTTGAGCATTCTTTCAGTAGTGCTGCATGGTTTTCTGCAATTTCAGGCGCTACTTGTAATAGGATTTCCTTTTTCAAAAAGAATTTTTTATTCCGATTTTAATTCGATGCTGCAATTATTGAGGACAATACGGGAACTACATCTCACCATCCTGCAGCATTTCTGACGGGCTGTGCTTCTTGATGTTCTTGCTGATTGCAATGGCCGCGTTTAACTCAAAGCCGATCAGCAGGGCAAAAGAATTAAGGTAGATAAACACCTGTAAAGCTATTATGGCTCCGATAGAGCCGTAGAAACGATTGTATTGTGCAAAGTTGTTGACGAAATATGAAAAGCCGATTGAGATAACAATCACTAAAAGCGTTGCAACGGTAGATCCTGCGGAAATGAATCTGAACTTTTTTTTCACCGCAGGGCCATAATAATAGATAAGCGAAATTGAATTAAAAAGCAGCAGGATGATGATTATCCATTTAAGCGTGCTGAACATGACATAGTTAAATGAATTAAGTATATCGAAATTTTTCAGCAGCAGCTTTAAAAGTCTATTCCCCGCAACAATTGCAATCATTGAAATCAGCAAAACAAAGAGTAGCACAAGTGTTAGCTTAAAAGCGACCCAGCGTTTTTTAAGGTTTTTCCGTTTAACAAATGCGGCATAAGACTTGTCAAACGATTCCATCACGGCCATCATGCCATTGGTGGCAAGAAACAGTGAAGCTATTAAACTGATAGATAGTAACTCTCCCCGCTGCTGCTTTACTACTCCCATTATAGTTTGTTCCAGCATCTCAAAGGCTGCTGCTGGCATTAACTCACTGATGAAGTTGATCAGGTTATTTTGAAGGTTAGGCACAGGAATATAAGGGATCATGGTAAACACAAAAAGCAGTCCGGGAAAGAGGGCAAGAAAAAAGGTATAAGCAATGGCCCTTGCCCTAACCGAGATCACATCTCTTTTAATCTCATTTCTGAAGAAGACCAAAACATCATAAAGCGGCAGTTCGTCAAAGCCGGGGAAAGTGACTTTCTTGAGTTTATTCACCAAATCCCGTAAAGACGGATTCTTATTGAGTATTTTGTTAACCAGTCGCATACCTGTTTGGGTAAAAATACTATATATACCTGTTAAGGTTCCGCAAATGCACCAACATAAGCGCTTATGCATCTTATAAATGATCTGTTTAATTGCTTTTGGCTTATTCCTAATCCGAATTATTATTCATAAATTCCGTTAACAGCAAATATCCCAGGTTCACAACCCAACTGCGTGCTTCACGTATAAACAAGTTGGCACAGAGCCATGAAACGAATATTAATTATATCCAGCGCCTTTGGATTGGCTTGTTTGTTATTCTGCAATAATGGTTTTGCACAAGACAAGAAATACATTGTCACGAATAAACATCTTAGCCGTAAAGCTGTTGGAATTCCTGCTGACAGGTACTCAAGCATGAGTTTTAAGAATATTGACCTTTTACCTTACTATTTCAATGACCAGCTACGTAAGCAGATATTGAAGGCTCAAAAAGCCGATGACCATGCGAAACTTATGGCTTTGCTCGAGGAATATATCGGCAATTTCGGCTGTGAGAATTTCAGCCGTGACTTTGAATTGCTATGGATGCTTGGGCAGCTTTATGAAAAGAATGGCAAAACGACAGAATCAAAGGAAGCCTACCGAATCGTGCTGAAAAATACAGATGAAAGGGTAGAGTATGTGAGGCAGTACTATGATAATGTTACCGCCAATGAACAGGAAAATTATGTTCCAATAAAATATTATTATGAACTGGTTGATTATCGCAAGCAAATTGACACCTTACGTCCGCCAAGAGGAGTCTTTCTAAATATGGGACAGATGGTGAATTCTGAATATGAGGACTATGGCCCGGCACTTAATATTTCCAATGATATGTTGATGTTCTCCTCAAAAAGAAATCGTAAGAAAATTATGGGTGAGGAACTCTTCAATGAAGACATCTATTGGGCGGTGAAGGATGGGGAAGCCTGGCTGCAGGCGGAACCCTTTGAAGGTATCAATACCGAGTTCAATGAAGGTTCTCCATGCGTAAGCCGTGACGGTCAAACTCTTTTTTTTATTCGCTGTGAATCACCGGATGGATACGGTAATTGTGATATTTACATGGCTGATCTTATCAGCGATGGTAACTGGGGAAACATCCGCAATCTTGGAAGCGAAGTGAACAGTCCCGGATGGGATTCGCATCCATCGCTTTCCCATTCTCAGGATACTTTGTTTTTCGCTTCTGATAGGGAAGGCGGTTTCGGAAGCACTGATATTTACTGCACAGTTAGGCAGAAAAATGGTAAATGGTCAAAAGCTTTTAACCTTGGTCCTGTTGTTAACACCAGCAGAGCTGAGCTGAGCCCATTTTGCCATCCGTTGTACAATGTGCTTTATTTCAGCTCAAACGGACATCTGCTGAATTTTGGGAATTTTGATATTTTCAAATCCTACTTTGCCGGAGGGAAATGGACCGAGCCAAAGAATATTGGCCCATTGGTAAATGGCCCCGGTGAAGAATTTTATTTTACCATTGATTCTGACGCAAGAAACCTTTTTTATGCACGTTCCGAACAAAAGGATTTTAAGAACCTTGACCTCTTCTCCTTTCCGCTTCCGATGGAAGCACAGCCTGCTGCCACCACGGTGTTTTCGGGTTCGCTGAAAGACTCTGTCACAGGAAATCCATTTCAAGGTATCGTTTCCATTATTGATCTCGATCAGGGAATTGAGGTCGCGCCAAAATATATCAGGCCTGATGGTTCGTTTTCATTTGATCTCATTTCCGACAACAAATATCTACTTGTAATTCAGGGTGACAATTTTTTCCGGATTGAAAAGATATTTGAATTGGAGAATGATACAGTGATGGATTTCAAAGTGCCCTCTATCAATTTTGTTAAGATCGAATTTGAAAGTATTGAGTTTGGGCTGAATAGCTGGGATATCTTGCCGGAAATGTATGCCGCTCTGAATAAGATCAGGGATTTCATGCTGGACAATCCTGATTTCAATCTGAAGATTTCAGGACATACTGATTCGCAAGGTAATGCTGAGGCCAATAATGTTTTATCACAAAAGCGAGCGGATTCGATCAAGGAATATCTTTCTAAGAAAGGAAGTGTTAAGGCGAACCGTATTGCAGCAGCAGGCTATGGAAGCTCCAGGCCAATCGTTAAAGACGAGCAAACTGATGCCGACCGAAAACTCAACCGAAGGGTTGAGTTCGAGATCATCAGAAAAACCGCTTCTCTGCCGGCCGACTGGGGCAAAATGTGATTCTTCGCAATTTCCGATTCCCGTTAAACAGTTTTAGCTTTAACCTTCAAGTTGCTCCTGAAGATTCCTTAAAATTTAATATGGACGATTTTCGCAAAAAATTCATGTTAGAGGCTATTGAGCTTGCAAGGTCTGGCATGCTTGCCGGAGAAGGCGGGCCTTTTGGTGCGGTGGTGGTTAAAGATGGAAAAGTTATTGGGAAAGGGAATAATAGAGTAGTTGCCACAAATGATCCTACAGCCCATGCTGAGATAGTTGCAATTAGGAATGCCTGTATGCACTTAAACAATTTTCAGTTAACCGATTGTGAGATTTTTACATCCTGTGAACCCTGCCCGATGTGCCTGGGAGCGATTTACTGGGCCCGGCCCGCAAAACTTTTTTATTCATGTACGCGCAAAGATGCATCACAAATAGATTTTGATGATGATTTTATTTATCGCGAGTTTGAAATCCCAATTGATCAAAGAAAGATTCCTTCTATTCAGCTTTTGCAGGAAGAAGGTCTCCGGGTTTTTGAGGAATGGGCGAAGCTGGAAAATAAAACTTTGTATTAAGCAACCGTGAGCAAAAAGATTTCAAGCAAAAGCCTTCTGAAAAGCCATCCCTTCAAGACCTTATTTCTTTCTTTTTTTCTGCTTTTTGTTTTTGTGGAGATTGTCTCCCGCATTGTCTTTGCCGCTAAAGATTATCGTGTTGGCTCTCTGATTCCCTCATGGTGGAATTTTGAAAAGGTGGATACGCTCATTACCGAACGTGTTTATTTTACTGATGAGAAAGGAATATTCAAAACACGACATAGCAATTGGGAAAAGGGCAGGTATATTATCAATAATGATGGCTTTCGCGGAAGAGAGTTTGTTCGAACGCCTGCTGATTCTTTTAAGTCTTCAATTTTGTTTATCGGTGATTCTTTCACCTGGGGGCTTAACGCTTCACCTATTCAGAATTGTTTCGTTGATCTTATTGACCGGGAATCATATTACTTATGCTTTAATGGCGGCATTCCCGGGGCAGACCCCGCGCAGTATGAGCTGATTGCTTCGCAATATGTGCCGAAGCTGAAACCGGATTTTGTAATCGTAATTATTTATATCGCCAATGATTTGATGGATGAGCCGAGGCGAATCATTCCGGGGCGGGACTTGTATTTTCAAACCAATGCAGGCTGGCTCCCATCTTTTTACATGGGTCAATATTTTGCATCGGCACAGGAATCTTACGACTATGCATGTAAAACTTTTTTAACAGTAAATCCCTTGAAAGAATTATTGATGAAAACTGCGATTGGCACTGCGATCTTTTCTGCATCGCTCAGGATCAAGGAGCATCGCAACTGGAGGAACAAAATTCAAAGCCCTGTCACTAATGAGTATTTAAAAGGAATCAAAGCGATCTGTGAAGAAAATGAATCCCGCTTGTTAGTCTTTGTTATACCTCCGGTGCAAACAGATGTGAATAGTAGCTTTTCCAGCGATCCGGATACGTACATCAAAAAAAAATACACAGCATTGGTTCAGGGATTGGAAAGTGAAATTTACGTTTTGCCAATGAGTAAGGAGCACTATCAATCTATTGCTGACGGGCATTTTAATAATGAGGGACACCGGATAGCGGCTGGCTTCATCCGTCTGAAGTTGCTGGGAGATTAATTACTTTTCAGTAATTCCTGCTTCACCTGTTTGATCCTTTCTTTGATTGTTAGCCCGTCCATCACAAAATCTTTCAGCCGCATGATCTCGAGAAATTGAGCTACTTCCGGCTGATGCGGAGTGGTTTTTCCGGTTTTCACGTCAATATATTTTATCGTAGTCCACATCAGGCTCTTCAGGTTTTTCTTCTCCTTATCAGTCATGTAATATTCTACGATCGCAGTGTTATCATTATAATAAACTACCCGCGACATGATCTTCACCCATTCTCCAAAAACTACCGAACTGATGTATGAGATGTTGTGATTGTAAACCACCCAAGAGCATCCGAATTTCTTGAATAACTCTCCTGGGCTGTATCCGTATATTTTCGAAACCTGGTCTTCACGTGCGTTGAAGAAATAGTCGAAGTATTTAGCGTTGTTTAGATGTCCGAGCGGGTCGCAATCCTGAAAACGGATCACTGCATCCGTTTCGGTTTCCCTGGGATATGTTTTATTGGGGTCGGGTGGCAGCATTCTTTAATCGGCAACCACAAATTTCGAAGAATTCATCTCTTTTTGGCCCGTGAACATTTTTATAATATAAGTCCCAGTAGCTAATTCGCCTATGTTGAGGTTTGCAGAGTTCTTCTTTGCCAGGTTCAGGTTCAGGGGAAATTCTTTCATCAGCTTTCCTTCAAGATCATAGATTCTGAAGGAAGTAGCTGAGTTGCTTTCATAGCGCACGGATAACATTTCACGGACCGGGTTTGGATGAATTTCAAAAAGAGGCTGATGCTCTATTTCGTTTATGGCTGTGGGCTCACGATAAAAATGTCTTGTACCGGCAAGCGTGTGTAGGCTTGCTGCCAGGGTATCCGTATAGACCTGAGTATTAATTGTGGAAACATAATAGAAATCTCCCTGCACCTTCTCCTCCGTCACGTCAAGTATAATATACCCTCTTTGCGTGAAATCAGCGTATTGAACATGCGGGTCATTAGATTTCACAATGCTGAATGGAACACCACCGAAATCGCTCTCACTTGATGCAATCGCAGGCGTTACAAATTCTACTGCCACTGAGCCTGCGCCTGTTGCATCTTCATATTGATTTATATCCTGAGGAAGGTCGTTAGCAAAGGAAGCATGGAAATCTCCGGTTAGTACAACAACATTATCAATCTGATTACCCATTATATGCGAAAACAGTTTGGCCCGCTCTGCCGGATATCCGTCCCATTGATCCTCGTTGAGCGGTTGACCAAACAACAGGGCAGGAGCCATCATCACCTGCTGACCGATGATGCGCCACTGGGCTGTGCTGTTGTCAAGATTTGCAATAAGCCAGGTGTACTGTTCGTGCCCGAGAATGGTCCGGTTTGTATCGTTGATGATGGCTTTGTTTGAATCGGCAAACGGATATTGCTTCTGTCTCCCTTCACGCCTCGTGTCGAGCATGATGAGGTCTATCAGGTCGCCATACTGAAACTTACGGTAGAAACGCCACGGGTTGACGGTATCCTGCCTGATGGGCATCCATTCGAAATAAGTTTTTGTGGCAGCCTGTTTTATCAGTGCGAAATCTGCACTGTCAGGCCAGTGTTCCGAACCGTTCATCCAGCAATCGTTCCCCGTTTCGTGATCATCCCACACATTTATCCAGGGGAAGAGCTGACGGGCCTCGATGAGATTCGGGTCGCTGTGATATTGCTTGTAGCGCGTTCGGTAGTCATACAGCGTTTCGCACCTCCGGTCAGGCTGGAAGGGGCGTATATCATCATTTGAGCCGTTGCTTTCATAAATATAATCACCGAGATGTATCACTGCATCAATGTCGTTTCTTTCAGCTATGCTCTCATAAGCGTTGAAATATCCTTTTGAGAATTTCGCGCAGGTTGCCACGGCAAAGCGCACATTGCTCACGGCTCCAGCCGGGGCGGTTTTCGTTCTTCCCCTTAAGGAATAGTTACCACCTGTTTCGAAATCATAGTAATACCATGTGCCGGGTTGTAAACCTGGGACATCCGCTTTCACCGTGAATTCGCTGGAGCTATCGGTTGTGACCGATCCGGAATTGATAATCTGCGAAAAACCTGTATCGGCTGCTATGCGCCAGTTCACGGTCACCGGTTGCGTGGTGTCTGCAGGCAGCAGCTTCGTCCAGATAATTACGAAGTCAGCGAGCGGGTCACCGGAGGCTACCCCGTAGATAAATGGGGGAGTGGGCTGTGCAATAACGTTGATTGTGAGGGTTAAGAACAGTGAAACGGATAATGCAGTTTTCATTTGAATGGTTGTGATTGATCCTCTTTGTTCGGAAACGATTTCAACGATAAATTTAGAAATTAGGGCTTAGATGAAAATTATTATCATCTTACAACAGGTAGCATTATCCGTTCGCAATTATTTCGGCCGGTCTCCTTCGATGACGATTCGCTGCATGCAGCGGTATTCGGGGAAGTAGTCGTTTACTGGCTTATGCTGTGTGATGCGGTTGTCCCAAAAAGCAATAGAATACTTTTTCCAATTAAAGCGGCAAGTGAATTCTGGAGTCGTAACGTGCTCGTATAGAAAGTGAAGGATGGCATTGCTCTCGCGCTCTTTCATACCTGCAATGTTTCGGGTGAAAAGACAGTTGACGAAGATACCCTTCTTGCCGCTGACCGGGTGCGTGCGGATTACAGGATGTTCAACTGGCGGATTGTCAATCAGTGCTTGTTTGAGACGCTCCCGACCTCCAGGCTCGGCAAGACTTTCTTTGAAGCCATAGGCAAAATCATGTATAGCGGTGAGTCCGGAAAGAAAATGCTGCCACTTGTCGGAAAGCGCTTCAAACGCTGCAGACATACTTGAAAACAAAGTGTCACCTCCGGCATCGGGCACATGCTGCGCATGAAGAATGGAACCGAGAGGCGGGAATTGCTTGAAGGTCATGTCATGATGCCACAACTCAATCTTTGAGGGATTTTCCTTTGTGTTTTCCAGGATTGAAATCTCAGGGAAACCTTTCACGTGCGGGTAAGCGGGATGGGTTTGAAGCTTGCCGAAGCGCATTGCAAGACCCTTATGTTGAGCGGGAACAATATCCTGGTCGCGGAAAAAGATGACCTGGTGCTCAATGAGCGCTTCGTGAATGAGCCTGAACACATCATCGGTGATGGTTTGGCGAAGGTCAACGCCCAATATCTCCGCGCCTAAAGCTCCTGCGGTTTTTTTTATCTGAATGACTGCGGTTTCCATTGAAAAGAATTGAAGCGAAAATTAGCATTTCAATTCAGCATAAATTTGCAGCGCTCTTTATTTTCCTCAATGTCAATCGCCAGGAAGGTGCGGTCGGTTGAACGGCTTTTCAACCAGACTGATTCGGATCTGCAACGATTCCGGGAACAAAGCCGTTTGAGTTGCCTTGCCGGCTGTGGTGTCTGCTGTACAAAGACTGACATTGAAGCTACAGCGCTTGAGTTTCTCCCTTTTGCTTTTCATTGTTTCCGCGAGGGCAGGGCTTACACGATGCTTGAACAATTACGTGAACATCCTACATCCATTTGTCATCTTTATCGCCTGTCCGTTGCAGGCTTAACTGGAAAGGGCAACTGCTCAGAGTACTTATATCGGGGATTGATATGCAGGCTTTTCGGATTCAGCGCATCCCGCAACAAACATGGAAAACCTGTATTAGCAACGTGTACGGTGATAAAAGAAAGTCAAAAAGAGAATTACCTTGAAACTGTGGAGAATGTCAGACAAGAGCTCATTCGCCCGCCAATTATCAGCCATTACTACTCACGCCTTGCGCAAATTGATCCTCAACTGGGGACAAAACTTTATCCAATCAATGAAGCTATTAAAAAGGCGATTGAAGCGGTGCTGCATTATTACGCTTACCGCAGGCCACCGAAGCGGCTTGGCAGGGCAGCATGAGGAGACATCCTAAGATCAAAGCATAAATGAAAAATCCGCTGAAGTCAGCGGATTTTAGGGTGGCTGATGGGGGTCGAACCCACGACCTCAAGTGCCACAAACTTGCGCTCTAACCAACTGAGCTACAGCCACCATTTTGAATCGCAAATTTAAAATAAATCGGACGTTTGTAAACTATTCATTTATTATCAAACAAAGCACTTGCCTTCTCCCCGATAGGTGAGCGTCCTTCCGGTTATTTTCCCATCCGATACTAACAGAAGCTCTTTGAACCTTTCGCATAGTTCTCCGGCTTTCGCATGTCGAAAAAAGACTGGAGCTCCAAGCTGGAGCTTTTCTATTCCTTTATAAATAATCGGAGTCTGCACTTCACCTGTGCCCTCCTGGCTGATCAACTGAACTCCTTCAGGTAAATATGGTTTCGGTTGTTTATCGTGACCAATTCCACCGGAAGCAATGTAGCCGCCTCCGTGGCAGGTAAAAATACTTTCGGCAGGATGACGTGTAATTTCAATCGCAAACGCTGCGGCAGGAAGATGTTTGAAGTTTGTGTAATTATCAAAAAGGGATGAAGAATAAAATCCGGAACCTACGGTTAGTTCCGTAACTTGTTCTTCCAGCTTGGTCCATTCAAGGCTGCCGGTGCCGCCACCATTTACAAATCTAAATTTTGCTCCGTCCTCAATCAGGGTTTTTGCGATAGCGCCTCTTCGTTTTGCAATTTCATTGGCAGAGCTTTTTTTGAAAAATCTTACGGCAATATTCTGCATCAATTTTCCCGAGATGTTATCGCCCATGCCAGCAATGGCGGCTTCATAACCCATCAGCCCTTCCAGCTTCACCCAAGGGCATTCTTTAATTGTTCGATGAAGTTCCAGTGCCTGCTTAACATTTTTGATGTTTGATCTCCAGACTCCAAACCTTACAGATGGAAAGGTTGAAGTCATATCAATATCAATGCAAATTGGAATTACGGTTTTGAGTTTTTGTGCAATATTGTTTAAATGAGTGACATGTGCTTTTAAATCCACCATTAGCGTGATGGAGTTTCCTTTTTTCATTTCG
>CAYOYI010000092.1:0-976 GCA_964408105.1 uncultured Chitinophagaceae bacterium
GGCATCGGACACCGTTGTGATTTCTTACGTACAGGCGCCTCTGGTTGACTTAGGAAATGATACAGCTTTATGCCCGGGAAATAATTTAGTGCTGGACGCAGGAGGAAATAATCTCATTTACTCATGGTCCACAAATGAAATTACGCGCACCATCATACCTTCCGCTTCGGGGGCATATTGGGTGAAGGTTACCAACGTCAATAATTGCTCCGGTTACGATACCATCACCATCACTCTGTCTCAGTTGCAAGTAAATATCGGTCAGGATAAATTTTTATGCCAGGGCGATAGTTTGGTTCTGGATGCAGGCAATCCGGGATCTTCCTATTATTGGTCAACAACTGAAATTTCTTCCTCCATCACAGTTAGCACTACAGGCAATTATTGGGTAAGCGTAACCGATGCGCTTAATTGCTCGGCATATGATACCATTCAAATTACAATTGTCAATCCACCCGCAGTGGATTTGGGGCAGGATATTACAGCGTGTGACGGTGACAATATTATTTTGGATGCAGGCAATCCGGGAATGACATTCTTTTGGTCAACAAACGCAGTGACTCAAACCATTTCCCCGCCTGCATCTGGCTCCTATTGGGTAAAGGTTACTAACAGCTATAACTGTTCGTCATCTGATACGACTGTGGTATTGATCAATCCGCTGCCAACTGTAAGTTTGGGCAATGACACCACATTGTGCGATAACGTGAGCATTCAGCTGAATGCAGGTAATCCGGGCTCCGCTTATTTGTGGTCAACATCTGAATCAACACAAGTTATTCCAGTAAATACTGCGGATACTTACTTCGTTGAAGTGACGGACGCCAATAATTGCAAGGCATCGGACACCGTTGTGATTTCTTACGTACAGGCGCCTCTGGTTGACTTAGGGAATGATACAGCTTTATGCTCCGGAAATAATATACTGCTGGACGCGGGCAATCCGGGAATGACATTCCTTTGGTCGACAAATGCG